>NZ_CP013015.1:1136713-1390706 GCF_001577525.1 Candidatus Desulfofervidus auxilii
AAAAAACAGGCCTCTTTAATGTTAGAAAGTCTTCGCAACACAAAATACGTCGAAGAACTGGCAGATATATACAAAACGATTATATCATCTCATTCTCGGCGTATTTTAGAACTAAAAGAGGAGATTGAGATGTTGGATAAGAAGCTGGAAAAGCTAGGAGAAAAGAGTTCTGAGGTCAAGCGTTTAAAAAGTATCTCAGGAGTAGGAACAAAGCTTTCAAGCAGATTGGTCGGAGAAATTGGAGATATCAANAGATTTAAAAACGAGAGGCAACTTGCGATCTATTGTGGTGTAGCCTGTATAGATGATGAGTCTGGTAAACACAAAAGGACAAGAGTTGTATATAAGGCTAATAAGATATGTAAAGCAACTATGATTGAAATTGCGGGCTGCACAATTCGGTATGTTTCAGAATCCGCTACTTACTATGCTAAAAAACGGACTGAAGGGAAAGAGCATAACCATGCCTTGCGCTGCCTTGCTAGACAATTGATAAAAGTTATTTTTAAGATGTTAAAAGAAGATCGAGACTATATCTTAAAGGAGGAAATGGAGAAGGCTGCTTAAAAAATATTTCCATTTTTTACTTGACTTTTTAAATGGAAAGTTCAAACCTACAAAATACAGTTAAGAAAATAGAAAACGGAAAACAGAAATTCCCAGTTCCCATTTCTAACATGTAAACGTGTTAACGCGCATAAAGAAGGAAAAGAAGGAAAGGGAAACGGGAAACAGAAAATAGGAAACAGAAAATAGAAATTCCCAATTCCCATTTCCAACGTGCCAACGTTCTAACGTGCAAACGTGTAAACTTGCCCACTTTCCAACTTGCAACTTTGTAATGCCTCAATCAAAAAGAAGACTAGAATTGACTAGAGACTAAGGACTAGGGACTAAGGACTAAGCACGTCTCATCGTGCAAACGTGTAAACGTGCTAACTTTCCAATTTGACAGAAGGCGATTTTGCATTTTTCAATTTGCATTCTGCATTGAGCCATCCTGCCTGTCGGCAGACAGGTGCGCTTAACATTTGGATCTCCGTTAAAATTACTTTGACGAAGTCCTAAATAGTGTTTATTTATTACTTGACATCTTGGATTAAATAGGTTTATTATCTGCTGTAAAAAGCAAGATAGGAGGTCCTGATGAAAATACTTATTGGAGGTTTAGCGGCATTGGTATTGGGAATAGTTGGTATTATTGTTTTTTGGAAGCAATTTTTAGCTATTTTAGCGGGAGGTGTGCCTCTTTTACTTATTCTCTTTGGAGGCCTGGCTGCCTATTTAGGTATTGAGGAACTAAAAGATAAGTTTACTTCTGAAAAGGAGGTCACACCAGGTATAGAGGAAGATTATAAACAAGAGATAGAAAAACTCAAATCAGAAATTGAAGAATTGAAAAAAACTAAGGAAGCAAAAGAATCAAAGGAGACAGAAGAGACAAAAACATAGGTTTTTAATGAAGGAACAGCTATGGAGAAATGGGAGAGTGTTTTTGAAGATGAGTATTTTTTGGAAGGGGTTAAAGATGCCTTTTTAATTGTATTTTTACCAGGTCCCAAAAATGAATTTATAGCTTGGGGTGAAACTTCACAAGGCAGTGTTGATATCCCAGGTGCTCCTCCCCAAGAGGTTTTGGATAAAATAATTGAGAATTTAGATAAGATATGGAAGAGATATACTAGATTTGAGCGATCAGGATGTGAGGTATTTTTGAGAAAGCCTTATAATACCATCCAAGTAGAAGTCAAAGAGGAGTGAAATATTTGATAGACTATTCTGCTATATATCAAAGTTGGCAAATTATTTTTTAAAAATCTATTAGTTGATTTCAGTTATAAGCCAAATTACCTATTCTTTTTTAAGGTCAATTTATCCAATATCTGGTGAATCAAGATAAGACTTGTTTTTCTTAAATTTGGACTTATTTATATACCAAAAAATATAAAGGGGGTGGAACAATGCGTATCGCTCAAGTTGCACCCTTGTATGAGAGTGTTCCTCCAAAACTCTATGGTGGCACCGAAAGGGTCATCTCATATCTCACAGAAGAATTGGTAAGACAGGGACATAAAGTGACTTTATTTGCTAGTGGGGATTCAGTAACTAAGGCACGTTTAATTTCTTCCTGTCCTAATTCTTTGCGATTGGATAAAGACTGTAAAGATACTTTGGCCCATCACATTTTTATGCTTGAACAGGTGTACAAACATGCCTCTGAGTTTGACATTATTCACTTTCATATTGACTACATTCATTTTCCTCTTTTTCGTCGCTCTAATACTCCTCACCTCTCAACACTGCATGGAAGATTAGATATAAAAGATATATTTCCACTTTACAAAGAATTTAGGGAAGTGCCTTTAGTATCCATTTCTAATGCCCAGCGTAAGCCTCTTCAAGGAGTGAACTGGGTGGGTACGGTATATCATGGTTTACCTAAAGATTTGTATAAGTTTAAGGCAAGGCATGGTAAATATTTGGCTTTTTTAGGAAGAATCTCTCCGGAAAAACGCCCTGATAGAGCCATAAAAATAGCACAGGTAGTAGGAATGCCTTTGAAAATTGCGGCTAAAGTAGATAAGGCAGACAAAGAATATTTTGAAACAGTAATAAGACCCTTATTAAAGAATCCTTATGTAGAATTTATAGGGGAGATTTCTGAAAAGGAAAAAAATGATTTTTTAGGCAATGCCTATGCCTTACTTTTCCCTATTGACTGGCCTGAACCATTTGGTTTAGTGATGATAGAGGCCTTAGCCTGTGGCACTCCAGTGATTGCCTGGCGTTGTGGCTCTGTTCCAGAAGTGATAAAAGACGGAATTAATGGTTTTATTGTTGATAGCCTAAAGCAAGCAGTAAAGGCAGTAAAAGAGGTCAGGAAATTGAGCCGTAAGAACTGCCGTAAGACATTTGAAGCAAGATTTACAGCTAGCCGTATGGCAAATGACTATCTCTGTATTTATGAAAAACTGTTAAGAGAAAGAGAACCATTGCTTAAAGCAGTATAAAAATGGTAGTGGATCCACACAAATATTATATAATTGCCCGAAAAGGCGAAATTAAGCCTTACTTGGTCTTAAAACAAGGAGATAGTTTTGCTCTTTTTAGCCATTATGGAGATATCGAACAGATTGGTTTGGGAGAAGAGGGCATTTATCACAAAGGCACTCGCTTTGTATCAAGACTTGAGTTTTTCCTTTTTGATGCCAAACCATTTTTTTTAAGCTCAGGGGTAAGAGAAGATAATATCCTTCTTACCGTAGACTTAACTAATCCTGATACTATAGTTAGCAAAAATCTCTTTTTGCCCAGAGGGAGCATCCATGTACTTCGCTCCAAATTTTTGTTTGAAGGTGGTTATTATGAATGTATAAAAATCCAAAATTTTGCCTTATTTCCTATTAGTCTTCCTTTTTCTATTGCATTTGATGCCGATTTTGCTGATATCTTTGAGGTAAGAGGAGTAAGGAGAGAAAGGAGGGGAGAACGATTAAAGGCCACTGTTAGAGAAAGAAGTGTAATTTTGGGTTATAGGGGTTTAGATGGCGTTCTCCGTGAAGCTAGTTTTACATTTTCTCCAAATCCCACAGAAATCCGAGATTCACAGGCTATCTTTTGGACAAACCTAGCACCAAAGGGAACATTCACCTTATTTTTAACTATTTCTTTTATAGAAAATGGCATTTCCCAAAGTTTTTCTTTTAAAGAAGCCTTTTCAAAAACAAAAAAAACATTAGAAACATTTAAAAAAAAGAGTTGTATGATTTCCACTTCTAATGAACAGTTTAATGCCTGGGTAGAACGGTCATATACTGACCTTTTTATGATGCTTACAGAGGTCCCTATGGGATTATATCCCTATGCAGGCATTCCTTGGTTTAATACTATTTTTGGACGGGACGGAATTATTACTGCCTTGGAGTGCCTATGGGTCAATCCTGACATTGCTAAGGGGGTTTTGAGCTATCTTGCTGCCACACAAGCAAAAGAGGAAATACCCGAAAAAGACGCTCAACCTGGTAAAATCATACATGAAGTTCGTAAGGGAGAAATGGCTGCCACGGGTGAGATCCCCTTTGATTATTATTATGGCAGTGTTGATACTACCCCCTTTTTTATTATTTTGGCTGGGGCCTATTATGAAAGGACAGGAGATAGGGAATTTATTAAATTGCTTTGGCCACATATTGAGCTAGCCTTGAATTGGATAGATTACTATGGAGATATGGATAAAGATGGATTCATTGAATATATGCCTTCGGCTAATGGCCTGGTAAATAAAGGTTGGAAGGATTCTTATGACAGCGTTTTCCATGCAGATGGTTCTCTAGCATCTCCTCCTATTGCTCTAGTAGAAGTGCAAGGATATGTCTATGCAGCCAAACAAAATGCAGCCTATTTGGCTAAAATATTAGGAAAAGAAAAAATAGCAAAAAGACTTTTAAAAGAAGCAAAGGCTTTAAAAAGAAAGTTTAACAAACTGTTTTGGTGTGAAGAAATTGGCAGTTATATCTTTGCTTTAGACGGAAACAAATCTCCTTGTAAGGTGCGGACTTCTAATGCAGGTCATGCCCTTTTTAGTGGAATTGCCACAAAGATTTGTGCCAAGCGTCTGACTCGGACATTATTTGAAGACCACTTTTTTTCTGGTTGGGGCATAAGAACTGTTTCAAGTCTTGAGAAGAATTACAATCCCATATCTTACCATAATGGTTCAGTATGGCCCCATGATAATGCTCTTATTGCTTACGGCCTAAGTCATTATGGTTTTAAAGAACAAGTTTTAACTATTATGAAAGGGCTCTTTGAAGCCAGTAATTTTTTTGGTTTACATAGGTTACCAGAACTCTTTTGTGGTTTTCCACGCAGGGCAGATGAGGGGCCAACCCATTATCCAGTAGCATGTAGTCCTCAAACCTGGTCTACTGTAGCTGTCTTTTTTTTAATCCAAGCCTGTTTAGGAATCACCTTTAAAGAGAAAAAACTCTATTTTTATTCTCCCATTCTACCTTCTTTTTTAGAAGAAGTTTATCTAAAAAATCTGAGAGTTGGGAATGACTTTATTGACCTTTACTTAAAAAGATACCAAAATGATGTAGTAATTAATGTGTTAAAAAAGAAAAGGGATATTGAAATATTAATCCTAAAGTAATTAACCTCAGTAAAGATAAATATCTTTTGGACGAATTTTTTCATTTGACTGCTTAGGTCTTTACCTTTATACAAAAAAGTATGAAGTCTAATTTAAAATCTGCCTTTCAATTCATCATCTTGCTTGGTTTGGTTAGTTGTTTTGGTGATATTGTCTATGAAGGGGCAAGGAGTATTACCGGACCATTTTTGGCTGTATTAGGTGCAAGTTCTGCTGTAGTAGGCATTATAGCAGGTGTGGGTGAATTTCTAGGCTATGTCCTGCGTCTAGCCTCAGGCTATCTTGCTGATAAAACAAGGCTATATTGGCCTTTGACCTTCCTGGGTTATGGGGCACTCTTAAGCATTCCCCTATTAGCCCTGGCTGGTAATTGGGAGATGGCTGCTCTTTTAATTATATTAGAGCGGATCGGAAAGGCTATAAGAACCCCAGCCCGAGATACTATACTTTCTCATGCCACAGCTCAAGTGGGTAGGGGTTTTGGTTTTGGCTTACATGAAGCTTTAGACCAGATTGGGGCTATCCTTGGTCCTTTAGCCATCTCAGCAATGTTGTTTATCACCCATGGCTACCGGCTGGGATTTGCTCTTTTATTTATTCCTGCTCTTTTGGTCTTATTCTTTCTTATTGTGGCCCAAAGAAAATGTCCAACTCCTGTAATATTTGAAGCTAGAACTAAGGAAGGCAAAAAGGGGATGGGTAAACTCCCAGCTCTCTTTTGGATTTATGTTCTGTTTAGCTTTTTCAGTATACTGGGTTTTGTTAATTTCCAGCTTATTTCTTACCACTTTGAGGTACAGTCTATCATCTCCACTGCTCAGATTCCCATCTTTTATGCCATTGCTATGGGTGTAGATGCCATGGTTGCGCTCATAATCGGCAAGCTCTATGACCGCATTGGCCTTAGTTGCTTATTTGCCATACCCCTTTTAACCACCCTTTTACCATTTTTTGTCTTTTCTCATACTTATTCTATTGTGCTCTTTAGTATTATCCTTTGGGGTGCAATTATGGGTATTCATGAAACTATTATGCGTGCCGCTGTTGCCGATTTAACACCTTTACCCCGACGGGCTACGGCTTATGGTATCTTCAATATTATTTATGGTCTAGCTTGGTTGACAGGCAGCAGCTTAATTGGTTTATTATATAGTATTTCACTGGGACTTATTATTGCTCTAGTGGTGGCCTCAGAAGTTATTTCAATGGTATTCTGTTGGCAATTAAAAAAATGTCAGCAAAACATTTTTTGAGCCACTAAATAGGCAAGATTTGAATCCCTATAGGCGCTTATTCCCAATTTTTATAAATATCTTCTCGATAACAGGGAGTAAGTTTTTCTAAATTACGTAAGAATAATATTTGATATACATTTGTTTCACCAAATTTAAAACCAGCCGCAGCTCCATTGAGATACAATCTCCACATATTAATAAACTTCTGACCAAACATGGCTTTAATTTTATCTATATTACTTTCAAAGCGTTTAATCCACTCATCCAGGGTCTTAGCATAATGAGGACGCAGATTTTCTACATCAATGATATAAAAACCCTCTCGTGTCATATGTTCCAAGACCTCAGGAAGTGCAGGTAAATATCCACCAGGGAAAATGTATTTTTTCAACCAAGGGTCGGTTGGCTGACGATTATTGTAACCAATGGTATGTAGAATACCAATAGAGTCATCCGTTAACAGGCTTTTCACTTTTCTGAAAAAGGTGGAAGCATAATTTTTGCCCACATGTTCATACATGCCTATAGAAACAAATTTGTTAAATCTCCCACTCATTCTTCTATAATCTTCTAAAAAAATGCTCACTTTTTTCTCTAGTCCTTCCTTTTTTACCCATTTTTTAGCATATTCATATTGATTATGTGACAAAGTGCAACCTACGGCTGTAATATCAAATTTTTTGGCAGCATAAACCAAAAAACTTCCCCAGCCACAACCAATATCTATTAACCTATCTCCGTCTTGCAAGTTTATCTTGCGACAGATTAGTTGGTGTTTATTATCTTGTGCTTCCTCTAAAGAATCTCTTGGGGTTTTAAAATAAGCACAGGAGTATGTCATATTTTTGTCCAACATAAGTTGATAAAAATCGTTGCCTAAATCATAGTGGTGGGCAATATTTCTGCCTATATTTCTAAGGCTATTTAAAGTGGCAATGTGGTTTATAAGTATCCGCAATTTGGTTTTATTGGGAAGATTTAGTCTTTGTGGTGTTAAATTAACTCCAATTCCCAATAATCTCTGTAAATCACCTTCTACCACGATATTATTATTCATGTAATTTTCACCAAATCCAATGGATAAATCTTGCATCAAATCCTTTAAAACATGAGGTGATTTTATATGTATCCGAAATAGTGGTTTTCCTTGACCAAACTTTATCCTCTCTCCATCCCAATAGACTACTTCACTGGATATTTCTTTAGAAATACTATTTAAGATGTGATTAACTAATTCTTTCACAATCCTATAAAAAAAGTAATAATGAAAAAATTGGAAGTCAATAAATAGCGGGCGAGCAAGTTTATGGGTTTTCTTTTAAAGTTATCACGGATTTTGGTCATTAAACACATTTGACCTTAAGATAACTTCCTATGGTATTGAAATGGGAAAACCATTTGGAGGCCATTTCATCCCCCTGTTTTGCCTTATCTTGCATTTTTATACAGAGTTGCTTGCCAATAGAAAAATAAATATTTTGCGCCTTCCATAGATTTAATTCTAGGGCTAAATCGCTTAAAATCTGAAGCAATTTCTCTATATTTTCCAGCAGTAAAATATCTTGAGGTCTTTGGGAAAATCTTTCCATAAGGGTATTAATCTTGTTACTGGCTACAAAACTCAGGGTGGTTTTGTCTAGTTTAAGAGACCATTTTTTGGCCTCCTCTACTAGTCTTTGAAGTTTGTCCAATTCCATTTCTTTACTTTCCAAAATCCTTTTTATGTCAGTATAAATTATAAACTCCACTACACTACATAGGGATTTAGGAAGGGCAGTTTCTATATCCTTCATAAGCTGCATAATTGGGTAATAACGCTCATAAATTTGGCGGAAAGAAAATTCTATTTCTTGGAAAGTAGATTCCAAAATTTTATTTAAAATCTGCCTCTGTTGGTCTTTAAATAAATGCCATAAAGAATAATTGGTAGGGCCAAAGTATCTGTCCATGATGTGAATAATTTCAGAAATATCACTTTTTATAAAGGCATTTTTAATCTCTTGATACATATTGAGAAATTCTTCTTTTTTTATATCTGGTTTTGCCTTTCCATTCAAATAATGATTTCCCAAATACAGCACAGCGAATGTTATAATATCTTCTTCCCAAGTGATTTCAGAGGTTATTTTTACTTTACCCACCCCTAGCTTTTGTTTACCTGCTTCTAGAGAGTGATATATTTGTTTTTTGGCTGTATAACAATAAATTTTAGTAGTCTCTGGATATGCTTCAAAAAGAGAGGATAGAGAATAGTGGACCCCCGCCCTTAATAAATCTACAATGGCAGGCTTTACTAATATTTCATACACTTGAGCCCCGTTTTTGAATCTAGGGTTGTTGCTTGGTGCTTCTTCTAAAATTTTTAGATAATTATGCTCAAAATCTCTGCCACTTATCTCTTTAGCCAATTGCATGGCCCTGGATGCATGTCGCATTATTTGGACCGTTTCAATCCCTGAAATTTCATCAAAAAACCAGCCACAACTGGTATACATCAACATGGCCTGCCGTTGCATTTCCAGCAGTTTCAATACCTTTATCTTTTCTTGTTTGGTAATTTCTTTGATTAAATGTAGGGAGAAAAAATTTTCTATATTTTGCCGAGAGCGATCTAAAATTACTTCAATATAATCATCCCTTATCTGCCAAGGGTCTTTTACATAAAGACTTATTTGTGCTTGATATACTTTAATTAAGGCATCACGAAGCCAGTCCATTGCCCTTCGTAAAGGTGCCCTCCATGCCTGTGTCCACCCTGGATGTATTCCTGTATTACACCCGCAATTATTTCTCCATCTTTCTACCCCATGGGCACAACTCCAGGAGGAGAATTCTGTTATCTCTACCTCATGAGTGGGAGGATATTTTTCTAGATATTCGCCATATATAGTAATTTGAGCCAGATTATTAGATTCTATATAATAAAGACAATAGGCCAAAGCCATGTCCCCAAAACGGTGGTGATGGCCATAGGTTTCTCCATCGGTGGCAACGTGAACAAGCTGGGCCCTTTTTGTTTCTTTGAAGGCATTTAGTAATTCCTTAGCAAACATTTCACCATTACTTAAAAGTCCACCAAAGGCAATATCCTGAGATATAGGTTTATTATAGAAAAAAATATGAATAGTTTTTCCAGATGGTAATTTACACAAATAAGGCATAGTGGTGTCTATTTCTCCATTGTTTACCCCTTGCCATGCATTTTCTCCTATCCTTTTTATTCTCTTAGCTTGATGTGGGGCTAAAATAGCAAATTTTATCCCTTTTTCAGCCAATATAACCAAGGTTTCTAAGTCCACCGCCGTTTCTGGAAGCCACATCCCTTCTGGTAGCCTTTTAAAACGATATTTAAAGTCTTTAATACCCCAGATAATTTGCGTGCGTTTGTCCCTGAAATTGGCTAGAGGCATGATTATATGGTTGTAAATCTGAGCAATGGCAGGACCATGTCCTGAAAATTTACTTTGACCCTCTCTATCAGCCAGAAGTATAGCCTGATACACTTCTGGTTTAAATCTCTCTAACCAAGAGAGTAATGTTGGGCCAAAATCAAAGCTTATCTTAGTATAATTATTGACCATATCAATAATCTTTTTTTCAGCATTAAGAATCCTGGCAGCCATATTGGGGGCATAACACTCTTCGGTTATCCTCTCATTCCAATCATGATAAGGATAAGCGGCATCTTGAAGCTCGACCGCTTCTAGCCAGGGATTTTCTCTAGGGGGTTGATAAAAGTGTCCATGGATACAAACATAACGGTTCATCAAGTCTTTTCTAACAAAAATTGATTTATATTTCTAGTCCTTTTCTTGCTTTTCATTCCTATTTGGTCTAAATTGATTTAAAAAAACAAGGAGGTAGAAAATGCCCATTATTTCAAACATTAATGCATTAGAAGTATTAGATTCTAGAGGGAACCCCACAGTGGCTGTATATGTATATTTAGAGAGTGGTATTGGAGCAAAGGCCATTGTGCCTTCTGGAGCATCTACAGGGAAAAAAGAGGCGTTAGAATTGAGGGATGGAGATCCACAGCGTTATGGTGGCAAGGGAGTGCTTAAGGCAGTAAATAATATAAAAGAAAAGATTACTCCAGAATTAATAGGAATAGATGTGAGGGAGCAAGCCTTAATTGATAAAATTTTATTGGACTTAGATGGCACACCTAATAAGTCTAAATTAGGAGCTAATGCTATTTTGGGGGTATCTTTGGCCTGTTTGCATGCTGCTGCCTCTTACACAGATTTGCCTTTATACCAATACTGGGGGGGGAGCCATGCTACGCTTTTACCTGTGCCCATGTTTAATGTCCTAAATGGGGGAGTGCATGCCGATAATAATGTGGACTTTCAAGAATATATGTTAGTTCCAGCAGGATTTTCTACTTATCATGAAGCATTAAGGGCAGGGGCAGAAATCTATCATACCTTAAAAAATACCTTAAAAGAAAAAGGACTTTCTACTGCTGTGGGGGATGAAGGGGGTTTTGCTCCTAATTTGCAAAATAATGAAGAACCCCTAAAGTTGCTTTTAGAGGCTATAGAAAAGGCCGGCTATAAGCCAGGAGAGCAGATTTTTTTAGCCATGGACCCTGCGGCCAGTAGCTTTTATGTGGATGGTAAATATAAGCTAGCTAGTGAAGGCAGAGAACTTAATAGTGAGGAAATGATAGATTTATTTGAAAATTTAGTAGAAAAATATCCCATCATTTCCATTGAGGATGGTTTGGCTGAGGATGATTGGGAAGGCTGGAAAAATTTTAATGAGCGTTTAGGCAATAAGGTGCAACTGGTAGCTGATGATTTAACCGTAACAAACCCTAATATTATTGAAAAAGGCATTAAAGAAAAGGCATTTAATAGCGTATTAATAAAACTCAATCAAATTGGCACTGTTACCGAAACTATGCAGGCCATTGAAATTACGCAAAAAGCAGGTATGACTGCTTGTGTTTCTCACCGTTCTAGTGAAACTTGTGATACTACTATTGCTGATTTATGTGTGGCCAAACGCACAGGAATGTTAAAGACAGGTGCTCCTTGTCGGAGTGAGCGTTTGGCAAAATATAACCGTTTGCTAGAAATAGAGGCAGAGTTAGGAGATGTAGCAGAATTTATAGGAGTAAAGGGATTTAAGGCAGGAAGATAATAGATAATAAGGGAGTGTGAAAAAATGGCAAAGAAAAAACAATTTCCAATTATTCCATCTAATAGGATAGACGATATCCACTATTTAAACCATCTAGAAGAGGCAGATTTAATTTTATATGTAGCTGGCAATCAGTTTATGGTTATGGAAGAATTACTGACTTTCTTTCAGGAATTAAATCCTGAAGTAAAATACATTTTTTATGAAACACTCCCCCCAGGTTTAGAATTAAAACAGATCCTGGCTGGTGGTGCCATTTTTCGGGGAAAGATGCTTCCTGGTATACCAGACGTTTATACTGCTGTTAACGATGAAGCCATGCATAGACTAGAGGAAAGAGGACTGATCAATAAAGGCAATTACTTTGTATATTTACATAACCGGATTGTGCTGATGGTTAAAGAAGGCAATCCCTTAAATATAAACTCTGTTTTGGACTTGGCTAGAGATGAAGTGAGAATTTCTCAGCCTAATCCTGAGGTAGAAGATATTGGCATTCATATTGTTAACATGTACCGTGATGCTGGTGGGGAAGAATTAGTTTACCGCATTATGGAAGAAAAGCGGGCTGAAGGAACCACTATCTTCACGGTAGTGCATCATCGAGAAACGCCCTTACGACTTCAAAAAAATACAGTAGATGTAGGACCAGTGTGGGCAACAGAGGTTATAGAGGCAAAGAAAAAAGGAATTAGGGTAGAAATGGTAGAACCAGGAGAAAAATTGGACCAAAGGGATAGGGTTAATTATTTTATTACCAGTTTTAAAAAGGCCCCTCATCCTGAAAATGCCCAAAAATTTTTAGAATTTATTAAATCTAAAACTGCGCAAAAGTGTTATCAAAAATACGGGTTTATCCCCCATTTTAAGATAAATTGACCAGCTCACTTTATTAGATCTTGATGGTTCCTAAAGGACGAAGGAGACTGTGAGGTATGCCGCATCTGGGATTAAGTTTGATCTTGACCATACTTTTTTTTAACGGTAAGAAAAATAAATAAAAATTAGGGAGAAAAAAAATGGCAAATACTGTTAGAATTGAAAGGGCATTGATTAGTGTAACAGATAAAGAAGGAATTGTTGATTTTGCTGGATTTTTAGTAGAAAATGGAGTAGAAATTATTTCTACAGGGGGGACAGCAAACGTATTAAAGAAAAATAATATTCCAGTTACGGAAGTGACTGATTATACAGGTTTCCCAGAAATTTTAAATGGTAGGGTAAAAACTCTACATCCTAAAATTCATGGTGGCATCTTGGCGCAGTTAGAAAAAAAAGAACATACAGAACAAATGCGAAAATACCAGATAAAAACTATAAATATGGTGGTAGTTAACCTGTATGATTTTAAAAGCGTTTATGAACAAAAGAAAAATGTAATACTTTTTGAGGCCTTGGAGAAAATAGATATTGGGGGTCCTACCTTGTTGCGTGCTGCAGCCAAGAATTTTTCTCATGTAGTGGCTGTATGCGACCCAGCAGACTATCCTGAATTAAAAGAGCAAATTAGAAGAGAAGGAGGCATAAATGGACTTACTAGATTACGTTTAGCCCAAAAAGTATTTGCCTTAACCAGTGAATATGATGCCATGATTAGCAAATTTCTTGAAGATGCTAAAAAGATGTTAGAGTGGAATATAAAAGCAAGCACTGGAATACAGATAGGCACAAAAATCAGTTAAGGGAGTGAAAAAATGAAGGTTTTAGTCATTGGTAGTGGGGGTAGAGAGCATACCTTGGTATGGAAAATTAAACAGTCTACTTTAGTAAAAGAGGTCTTTTGTGCACCTGGAAATGGAGGTATCTCTAAATTGGCTACTTGTGTTCCTATTAAGGTAAATGATCTTAAAAGTTTGGCTGATTTTGTAGAAAAAGAAGGCATTGATTTGACAGTTGTAGGGCCAGAAGAACCTTTAGTATTAGGTATTGTGAATGAGTTTGAAAAACGCGGTCTTAGAATCTTTGGTCCCAACCAGAAAGCAGCTCAAATTGAAGGTAGTAAGGTCTTTGCCAAAGAACTTATGCAAAAATACAACATCCCTACGGCTGAATTTGCGGTTTTCTCAGACCCAAAACTAGCTAAAGACTATGTCCAAGAAAAAGGCGCACCTATTGTAATCAAAGCCGATGGATTGGCTGCAGGTAAGGGGGTAATCCCAGCACGCACTATAGAGCAAGCATTAGAAGCTATTGATTTAATCATGGTAAAAAAGGTTTTTGGTCAGGCAGGAGAAAAGATAGTCATAGAAGAGTTTTTAGATGGTGAAGAGGCCTCTTTTTTGGTGTTTAGTGATGGGGAAAATGTATTAGCCCTCCCTTCTTCTCAGGACCACAAACCCATATATGATGATGACAAAGGGCCTAATACTGGTGGCATGGGGGCTTATTCACCAGCTCCTATTGTTACCAGAGGGGTAGAAAAGCATATTATGCAAGATATTATATACCCTGCCATTAAAGGCTTAGCTAAGGAAGGTTCTCCTTACAAAGGCGTGCTTTATGCCGGTTTAATGATTAAAAATGGACAGCCAAAGCTATTAGAGTTTAATTGTCGTTTTGGAGACCCTGAGGCCCAGCCTTTATTGATGCGTTTAAAAACGGACTTAGTAGAAATATTAAATGCGGTAGTGGATGGTAATTTAAAAAACCAGACCTTGAAGATAGACCCACGTCCGTCTGTTTGTGTAGTGATGGCTTCAGGTGGATATCCAGGAAGTTATGAAAAAGGAAAGGTTATTTCTGGCTTGGATGTAGCAGAAAATATGGAAAATGTGATGGTCTTTCATGCTGGCACCAGTCTTAAAGATGGCAATTTTTATACGGCTGGGGGAAGGGTGCTAGGGGTTACTGCTTTAGGGAAGACATTACCAGATGCTATATCTACTGCCTATGAGGCCGTAAAATCAATTTCATGGGAAGGTGCTTATTATAGAAAAGATATCGGATTTAAGGCCTTAAGGCATTTAGGAAGATTTGTAGGAATAGTAATAGGCAGCACTTCTGATAAAAAAATAATGTTAGAAGCTAAAAACACTTTAGCTGAATTATTTATTCCTTGTGAGATGACTTTAGCCTCTGCCCACCGCAGTCCTGAACGGGTAATAAACTATGCCAAAACAGCCAAAGAAAAAGGAATAAAGGTAATTATTGCTGGGGCAGGTTATGCAGCCCATCTGGCAGGGGTGATAGCCGCTCATACTACTTTACCAGTAATTGCTGTGCCCTTGGCCACTTCTCCTTTAAATGGAATGGATGCCCTGTTTTCCTCAGTGCAAATGCCCTCAGGGGTGCCTGTGGCTGTAGTTGGGATCAACGGAGCAAAAAATGCTGCCCTTCTAGCAGCTCAAATTTTGGCCTTAAACGATAAATCATTAGCAAAAGCCTTAGAAAATATGAAAAAGCAGATGGCTTTAAAAATAGAAAAAATAGAACTATAAAAATTGAATGTATATAGGTGGCTTTCAGAAAATAAGTTTATTAGACTATCCCCAAAAAATATGCAGTATTATCTTTACCGTAGGCTGTAATTTCCGCTGCGTCTATTGTTACAACCGGCTATTAGTATTACCAGAATTTTATCCTAAGAGTCTATCTTTTTTTGAAATAAAAGATTATCTTAAAAAAAGAAAGGGATTAATAGATGCGGTAGTCTTTACCGGAGGTGAACCTACTATTCAACCTGATTTAATTGAAAGAATGCTAGAACTGAAGCAATTGGGTTTTTTAATAAAGTTAGATACCAACGGAGCAAGGCCTGAAATAGTGGAAAAATGTATCAAAGAAGAGGCAGTGGATTACATTGCCATGGATGTAAAGGCACCTTTAGAAAAATACAAATTTATTACCCAAGTGAATGTAGATACAAATAAGATACTTCAATCTATAAAAATCATAAAATCATTTCCTGCTTACGAATTTCGCACCACTGTCTTTCCTGGACTGAGTATAGAAGATTATGAGGCCCTATTTCCTTTAATAAAGGAGGCAAAACGCTATTTTTTGCAGGAATGCCGTTTGCAAAATACCCTTCAGGACTGTTCTTCTCTTGTTCCTTTTTCTTCTAAAGAGATTAATTTTTTAAAGGAAAAGGCCTCTAAATTTGTGGATTATTGTGGGGTAAGAGGATAATGCTCAAACAAGTAATAAAGAGGGATGGAAGAACGGAAGTTTTTAAACCAGAAAAGATTGTGAATGCCATTTTAAAGGCCTTAAAGGCCATAAGTAAACCTGATTATTCTCTAGCAAAAAGGCTGAAAGACCAGGTGGTTACTATTTTAGAAAAACAGTTTAATGAAATGCACCCACCCACGGTAGAAGATATTCAAGACATTGTAGAATATGTTTTAGTAGATAACCGTCTTTATGAGGTAGCTAAAGCCTATATTCTTTATCGGCAACAGCACAAAGAATTAAGAGATTTTAAACGGCTATTAGACCCTACAAATTTGATCGAAACTTATATTGCTCAAACCGATTGGTTGGTAAGAGAGAACTCCAATATGACTTTTTCTCTTCAGGGTCTAAACAGCTATATCATCCGAAAGATAGTTTCTGAGTATTGGTTAATAAAAATTTTTCCAAAAGAAATAGCTGATGCCCATCGGTCAGGTGATATTCATATCCATGATTTGGATTTTTTGGGAGCATATTGTTGTGGTTGGGATTTAAGAGATTTGTTATTGATAGGATTTGGTGGAGTAGCAGGGAAAGTAGAGTCAAAACCAGCTAGGCATTTCCGCACTGCTTTAGGCCAAGTAACAAATTTCTTTTTTACCTTACAAGGTGAAACTGCTGGAGCCCAGGCATTCTCTAACTTTGACACTTACCTCTCCCCTTTTATTCGTTATGATGGGCTTAATTACAAACAGGTCAAACAGGCACTCCAAGAATTTTTATTCAATATGAATATTCCCACCAGGACAGGATTTCAAACTCCTTTTACTAATATTACGCTTGATTTGAAAGTTCCAGAGTTTATGCGAGATGAGGCAGTGATTGTCGGGGGTGAACTAAAAGATGCTACTTATGGCCAGTTCCAAAAAGAAATGGATATGTTTAATCAGGCATTTGCCGAGATGATGATAGAAGGAGATGCCAAAGGAAGGCCTTTTACCTTTCCTATTCCCACTTATAACCTGGTTAAAGAATTTGATTGGGAAAATGAAAACTATTTCCCCATCTGGGAAATGACCAGGCGCTATGGCATCCCCTATTTTGCCAACTTTGTTAGCTCAGATATGAAGCCAGAAGACACACGGAGCATGTGTTGCCGTTTACGTCTGGATTTGAGTGTGTTAAAAAAGAGGGGAGGGAGCCTCTTTGCCTCAAATCCCTTAACCGGCTCCATTGGGGTAGTTACCATCAACATGGCCCGGATTGGATATCTTGCAAAGGATGAAAAGGATTTTTTAAAGCGATTAGAAAGACTTATGGAAGTTTCAAAATTTGCTTTGGAAATAAAGAGAAAAGTAATAGAGAGACTTACAGATTCGGGTCTATATCCTTACTCCAAATACTATTTAAAAAACATTAAGGCTAGGTTTGGCCAATACTGGAAAAATCATTTCTCAACTATTGGTCTTTTGGGTATGAATGAGGCCTTGCTTAATTTTTCTCCCCTGCGTTGTTCTATTGCAGAAAAAAAGGGGAGGGTATTTGCCCTCAAAATCCTTGATTTTATGCGAGAAAAACTCCTTGAGTTTCAGAAAGAGACAGGCAATAATTATAATTTAGAAGCTACACCAGCTGAGAGCAGTTCTCATCGCCTAGCTTTGTTGGACAAAGAAAAGTTTCCTGATATTATTACTCAGGGAAAAGGTAAAGGGGTATATTATACTAATTCCACTCAATTACCGGTAGATTATACAGAAGATGTCTTTGAGGCACTGGATTTACAAGATGAACTTCAATCAAAATATACTGGAGGCACAGTCTTACATATTTTTTTAGGAGAATCTCTACCTGACCCTTTGGCCATAAGGAGTTTAGTTAGAAAAGTAGTAGAAAATTACAAATTACCTTATTTTACTATCACACCTACATTTTCTATCTGCCCTAATTGTGGGTATTTACCTGGAAAGGTAGAAAACTGCCCCCGATGTGGCAATCGTTGTGAGGTATTTTCAAGAAGTGTTGGTTACTTAAGACCTGTAAGCCAATGGAACGAAGGCAAACAAGCAGAATTCAAAACGCGTAAAACTTATGTGGTATCTTCAAGGAAATAAATTCCTGCTTTCTTTGTTCTTTCAAGTAACTTCTTCTCCCCTAATTTATTAATTTCCCAATATCCCATTAAACTTAAAATATTTCCTTTCTTTATATTCCTCTTGTTTTCCCTTGTTCCAATTGCTGATGGGCCGATAATAGCCTACTACCCGTGAATAAACTTCGCATTCCTTTCCACATTGGGGACAATGCCAGTTTTCACCTGCCAGATAGCCATGGGTTGGACACACACTAAAGGTAGGGGTAATCGAAAGATAAGGAATGCGATAGCGGGAAAGGATGCGTTTTACTAAGAGTTTGCAAGCCTCTGCATTTGGTAATTTCTCGCCTAAAAATAAATGAAAAACAGTCCCACCGGTATATTTTGTTTGAAGTGCTTCTTGTAGTTCTAAGGCCAGTATAGGGTCATTAGTATAATTTACGGGTAATTGCGTAGAATTGGTATAATATGGGGCTTCTTCTGTGCCTGCGGTAATGATGCCAGGCAATTCTTTTTTATCAATCTTTGCCAATCGGTAACTAGTGCCTTCGGCAGGAGTGGCTTCTAGATTATATAGATTTCCAGTTTCTTCTTGAAATTCTATAATCTTTTTTCTCATAAAATCAAGCACTGCCAAGGCCAGTTTACGTCCTTGAGCACTGGCAATATCCTCACCTAGGAGATTAAGACAGGCCTCATTCATTCCTATTAAACCAATGGTGGAGAAGTGGTTTTTAAAAGAGGGCAGGTAACGGGCGGTGTAAGGATAAAGCCCATTTTTTAAATTGTTTTCTAGCATCTTTCGCTTAATTTCTAAGGAATTTTGGGCCAAAAGCATGTATCTATCAATCATTTTAAAAAATTGCTCTATGTTTCCTTGGCTTAAATAGGCTAAACGGGGTAAGTTTAAAGTCACCACCCCAATTGAACCAGTAGCATCTCCTGAACCAAATAAACCTCCGGTCTTATGGCGTAATTCTTTCAGATTCATACTCAGACGGCAGCACATACTCCTCACATCTTCTGGATTTAAGTCAGAATTGATAAAATTTTGGAAATAAGGTGTGCCATATTTGGCGGTCATTTGAAAGAGTAAATGGGTGTTTTCACTTTCCCAAGCAAAATCTTCTGTCACATTATAGGTAGGGATAGGAAAAGAAAAAATACGACCTTGATAATCTCCTTCTAACATCACTTCAATAAAGGCCTTATTAATCATGTCTACTTCTTTTTGATAATCTGCATAGGTTTCATCTTGCAGCTTTCCTGCCCAAACCACCGCCTCCTTTTTAAAATGCTCAGGGATAGTAAAATCTAAAGTAATATTGGTAAAGGGGCTCTGCCCTCCCCAACGCGAAGTGGTATTTACCGAAAAGATAAATTGCTGAATTCCTTGCCTTACTTCTTTATAGGATAGTTTGTCCTTTCTCACATAAGGGGCAAGTAAGGTATCAAAGTTATTAAAGGCCATGGCCCCAGCCCACTCATTTTGGAGGGTGCCTAAAAAATTGACCATTTGTCCCAGAGCAGTATCAAAGTGCTTTGGTGGACCGGCGGCTATTTTATTTTTTGGCCCATTAAAACCCTCTAACAGCAGTTGTTTTAAAGACCAACCTGCACAATAACCACAAGTGCCCATACCTAAATCATGAATATGAAAAAAACCGTGAATATGGGCTTCTTTGATGCCATTGGTATAAACATCACTTAACACATAGTTGGCAATTACCGCACTGGCCGTATGGAGCATAAGACCAGAATGAGAATAATCAATATTGGCATTTTCTTTGATTCTCCAGTCCATTTGGGAAAGATATTCGCTAATAGTTTTTTCAATGTTTAAAAGCAATGCCCTGGCTGTTCTAATCTGGGTGCGTTTGTTACGATACAGAATATAGGCCTTGGCGGTTTTAGCATGTCCATTCTCAATCAAAATCTTTTCTACTACATCCTGGACTTGTTCTACCGTGGGTTTGACTTCACCTGTTTTTATTAAATAGTCATAAACCTGAATGGCTAAACGCCAGGCCATCACTTGGTCACTACCTCCTACGGCCTGAGCTGCCTTAAAAATGGCTCGCTGGATACGACTGACATCAAAAGGCACCTCTCTGCCATCTCTTTTTATGATAGTTTTTATTTCATCTTGCATAGCTACTCTCCTATATATTGTATAGACAGTTTTTTATAATACAAAATATTGCGTCTGTCAAGAAAAAAATTTTTACCTTATCATCTCTGAAGATCACACGGGCCTTGGGGGAACGTATGGAAGCTTGGAAGGTCAAGAAAAAATTTTTACCTTGTCATCTCCCAGTGGATGGATTATCATAGGCACACATGCGGGCTTTGTATTATCCTTATTTGATTCTTGATGGGAAGACAGCTAATAATTTAGTTAGCTGGTTTGGCGAGTTATTTCTCCTTACGCCTGTTGCCTTAAGATCACATCTTCATATTCCGCAAGTAAAATTTATAGACCCTTTACCAGAAACATGGAGACAACGGTTTGGGGGTATATTAACTGAATACCGCCTTTTTAGTCAAATGTATACAGATAGGAGTTTTTTGGAATATTTAAAACACGCACACCCTTTTTTAGAAGACGAAGAAAGTCCTTCTGTTTTAAGACAATTTTTAAAGGGGAAAGAGAAAAAAGGAGAAGAACTGCCTAAACAAGTAATTGCCACCCTTTTTCTTTACCTGGCCAATGAATATCAGGAGCAAATACTGGATGTTTATAAAAGACTCCAAGAAGTGAAAAAACAGGAGGAAATGCTCAAATCTATATTAGAACCTTCTTCAGAACTAAATATAGGTGAGATCACTAGTCTAACAATTGATTACCGACATCCAGAAGAGGATTTAAGAAATTGGATGGATAAGGTCTTTAAGGCCTGGGCATTTTTAATTCCTGCTGAGGAAGAGTTTCCCATATTTATTACAGATGACGAATTAGCACATCAACATCTAAAACACGCTCTAAAAGACACATCTCACTTTATCTATAACATTTATTTGCCTGCTAATGGAGATGAAGCCTTATGGGGGGATTTAATAGAAATTCCTTTTACCTCTGATTTTGAATCATGGGCTGAAAAACTTTTTTCTTTTTATAAAAAACCAACTGAAGACACCCATCCTCTGGAAATTATATTTCTACCTTGTTTGAGTCCTAAAGATGTGTTCTTATGGATAACAGAAAAAAAAGAAATAATTAAAAGAAAGAAGAACGGATTGTTTATCTTATGGCAAGATAAGGAGTAAAAAATGCCTTTTCGGGTAGAAGTAGGATTTAAAAAGGGAATAAAAGATGCCTATGGAGAGAAAATTAGCCAGAAAATTCGCCATTTTTTAGGTATTAAGATAAAACAAGTAAGAACGGTTTTTGTCTACACTATTGATGCCAATTTGACAAAAGAAGAAGTAGAAATTATAGCCAGTGGTCCATTTTCAGACCCTATAATTCAAGAATATGCCATTGATCGTCCCTTAATTACAGAGTTTGATTGGTCTATTGAGGTGGGTTTTAAACCTGGGGTGACTGACAATGTAGGAAAAACTGCCAAAGAAGCCATTGAATGGCGTTTAGGCCGAAGTTTAGGGCCAGAAGAAAGAGTTTATACCTCTACCCTTTATCTGCTCAACGGAAGCACTTCCCGAAGTGAAGTAGAACGGATAGCTACTGATTTGTTGGCTAATCCGTTAATCCAACGTTACCATATCATTTCTCATGGAGAATGGAATGGCAAGGTCTTTATCTATGTACCCAAGGTTCGGCTGCTTAAAAAGCCGGAAGTAAAACGATACAATTTAAGTCTCATCTCAGATGAAGAGCTTTTAAGATTAAGTCAGGAGCGTCTTTTGGCCCTTGATTTAAAGGAAATGAATGCCATAAAGAATTATTTTAATGACCAAATGGTTATAGCTGAAAGAAAAAAGGTAGGCATGGATGAACAGATTACCGATGTAGAACTAGAAGCTATTGCCCAAACCTGGTCTGAACACTGTAAACATAAAATTTTTAATGGCCTTATTCATTATACTGACGAAACTGGGAAAACCACCCTCATAGAAAGTCTTTTTGATACCTATGTTCGGAGAGCCACTGAAGAAATCAGGAAGGCTAAAGGAAAAGATGACTTTTGTTTGTCTGTATTTAAAGACAATGCAGGTGTGATTAAGTTTAATGAGCACTGGAATCTGGTATTTAAAGTAGAGACCCACAATTCACCTTCTGCCTTAGATCCTTATGGTGGTGCGTTAACCGGAATCGTAGGGGTAAATCGTGACCCTTTTGGCACCGGAAAGGGGGCCAAGTTAATCTTTAATACAGATGTCTTCTGTTTTGCCTCGCCTTTTTATGATAAACCACTTCCCCCACGTCTTTTGCATCCCCGCCGTGTTTTTGAAGGAGTGCGGGAAGGAATAGAGCATGGTGGCAATAAAAGTGGTATTCCCACTATAAATGGCTGTATTGTTTTTGATGAGCGCTATCTGGGCAAACCCTTAGTGTATTGTGGAACTGGTGGCATCATGCCAGCTGAGATAAATGGACAACCCAGTCATATTAAACAGGCCAAACCAGGTGATTTTATTGTCATGACAGGAGGAAGAATTGGAAAAGATGGCATTCATGGGGCTACTTTTTCTTCAGAAGAACTTCATGAAGCCTCACCGGTGAGTGCTGTTCAAATTGGTGACCCCATTACCCAGAAAAAGATGTTTGATTTTCTCCTTATAGCTAGAGATAAGGGTTGGTATAACTCTATTACTGATAATGGTGCAGGAGGATTGTCTTCTTCTGTAGGGGAAATGGCTAGAGAATCCGGTGGGGCAGAGTTGCATTTAGAAAAAGCACCTTTAAAATACCAAGGTTTAGACCCCTGGGAAATTTTGGTTTCTGAATCTCAAGAAAGGATGACCTTAGCTGTCCCCCCGGAAAATATTTCAGCCTTTTTAGAGCTGGCTAAAAAGATGGATGTAGAAGCTACTGTCTTGGGAAAATTCACTGATTCAGGAAAATTTCATGTCCTATACAAAAATGAGACGGTTCTTTATTTAGATATGGATTTTTTGCATAATGGAGTGCCCCAAAAAGAGATGGTAGCCAGATGGACACCTCCTGTGCACCCAGAACCTGATTTTCCCTGTCCTGAGAACTTGACAGAGACTTTAAATAAAATTTTAGGACGGCTTAATATCTGTAGTAAAGAAGGAGTAGTGAGGCAGTATGACCATGAAGTGCAGGGGGGAAGTGTAATAAAACCCCTAGTAGGAAAATGGGATAATGGCCCCAGTGATGCTGCTATTATTAGACCCTTATTGGATAGTTATGAGGGGGTAGTGGTAGCTAATGGGATTTGTCCTCGCTATAGTGATATAGATACCTATCATATGACTGCCTGTGCCTTGGATGAGGCTATTAGGAATGCCATTTGTGTTGGGGGGAGCTTAAAACACATGGCTGTCCTAGATAATTTTTGTTGGTGTGACCCCATTATTTCTGAAAAAACACCAGATGGAGATTATAAACTGGCCCAATTGGTTCGGGCCAATCAAGCACTTTATGATTACACCACTGTTTATGGAGTGCCTTGTATCTCTGGGAAAGATAGCATGAAAAACGATTATCATATTGGTAATATCAAGATCTCTATTCCCCCTACCATTTTATTTTCTATTATTGGCCGGATAGATGATGTTCGGAAGGCAGTGAGTATGGATGTTAAACATCCAGGGGATTTGGTTTATATTTTAGGTATGACTTATGACGAATTAGGAGGCAGTGAATATTTTGCTCAATATGATTATGTAGGAAATAAAGTTCCTAAAGTAAGGGCAAAGGAGGCAAAAAAACTCTATGATGCGTTAAACCAAGCCATAAGAGATGGCTTGATAGCCAGTTGTCATGATTGTTCTGATGGTGGATTGGGGGTGGCCTTGGCAGAAACAGCCTTTGCCGGAGGATGGGGAATGGAGATAGATTTAGGTGCAGTTCCATATAAAGGAGAAAAAAGGGATGATTATATCCTTTTTTCTGAATCTCAAAGTAGATTGGTAGTAACGGTGCGGAGAGAAAATAAAACCTCTTTTGAAAAATACTTGGCTGATTGTCCCTTTGCCTGTATAGGCAGTGTAAGAAGTGATATTAAATTTATAATAAAAGGCCTTAATAAAAATATAATTCACACTGACATTTACACCTTAAAAGAAAGCTGGCAAAGGACATTAAGGGAAATTTTTTAAATCCATGCTTTCTGAAAAAATCATTAAAAACCTAGAGAAAATTGTGGGAAAACCATATATTTCTCAAAAAAAAGAAGACCTCCTTTGTTATAGCTATGATGCCACGCAATTAATGTATTTACCAGAGGCAGTAATTTTTCCCAATTCTGCCCAGAAGATAGCTGAAATTTTAAAATTGGCCAATCAATATAGATTTCCAGTAGTTCCGCGGGGAGCAGGTTCAGGAATGTCAGGAGGGGCAGTGCCTATAAGAAATGGTGTAGTCTTAGCTATGAACCGTCTGAATCGCATTTTAGAAATTGATGAAAAAAATATGTGGGTGTGGGTAGAACCTGGTGTAGTTACCGGGGACTTACAGAAGACAGTAGCAGAAAAGGGATTGTTTTATCCTCCTGACCCGGCCAGCCTTTCTTTTTGCACCATTGGGGGTAATGTAGCTGAATGTGCAGGGGGTCCTAGGGCAGTTAAGTATGGAGTAACTAAGGATTATGTGTTGGCCCTAGAGGTAGTTTTACCTACAGGTGAAATCATTCATACCGGACATAAGACTATTAAAGGGGTTACAGGTTATGATTTAACTTCCTTATTTATTGGTTCAGAAGGAACTTTAGGTGTTTTTACGAAGATTTTATTGCGTCTTCTTCCGCTCCCACCTACCAAAGCTACTATTTTATTAAATTTACCCCGGTTAAACCTTCTTTCTTCTTTGTTAGAACAGTTTTTACACTTAGCCGAGCGTCCTGCTGCTATGGAATTTGTAGACGATTTATGTAGAGCATGTATTGAGCATCAAATTCAGTTTGCCTTACCTCCAGGAGAAGGGCTTCTTCTATTAGAAACAGATGGAAGCCCAGAAATAGTAGAGTTGATGTTAGAAAAGATAACAAAGATTGCCAAACAAACAGGGGCAGAAGTGGTGACTATAGAAAGAGGTGAAAAGGCTGACCAACTTTGGGAAATCCGCCGCAGTATCTCTCCGGCTGTATTTCAATTGGGTTCAGAAAAGAGCAGTCATGATATTGTAGTCCCATGTGCTCAAATTCTTCCCATGATAGAAAAAATCAAACAAATAAGAAACAAATGGAAATTACCAGTATTGTGCTTTGGCCACATTGGTGATGGAAATTTACATGTAAATATCATGTATAATTCTGGAGATATTTCTAAGGCCGAGGCGGTTACTGAAGAAGTCATTAGGGTAACTTTAGCTCTAGGTGGAACTATTACTGGAGAGCACGGTATTGGTCTCACCAAGGCGCGGTTTCTTCCTTGGGAGATAGAACCAAATACCCTTAAAGTAATGCAAAAAATAAAATGCACTTTAGACCCAAATAACATTCTCAATTCTGGCAAGATTTTTCTGGAGGAAAAGACGTGAATGAAAAAGAGATTGCCATCTATTTTCATCGGGATTTTGATGGTATGATTTCTGCTGCCTTAATTGCTGATTATGTGAGAAACAAGTGGTCAGAAGCACAGTTAAGACTTTTTCCTGTGGGTTATAGCCGGAAAATAAATTGGAAAGAAATGCCTCTTAGGGGAGATGTGAGTTTTGTATTAGATTATATTTTTCATCCTCAGGCTACTTATTGGTTTGACCACCATCAAACGGGCTTAAATAATTATGATGGGAGCTTGGACCCCCATAGGCATTTTTTTAATCCAGAAAAAACCTCCTGCGCCTTGCTTATTTGGGAAGTGCTTTATGACAAATTTGGCTATCGCAATTTAGAATTTCAAAGACTGGTAAAATGGGCAGATAAAATAGACAGTGCCCAATTTTCTTTAGAAGAATTGATAAATTGTAAAGAAAGGCCCCTTAAAATCCATCTTTCTCTAGGGATAGAAGCTGATAATGCCTATTTAATAGAACTTACCCGTCTATTTATACAATATAAAGACCAACTTCTTTCTTCACAAATACCTTTGCCATTGATTGTTCGCTGGCGATTTGAAAAAATTCAACAAATGCGCCCCAAAATAACAGAAGAATTTAAAAAAAGGGCCATTTTTGACCCCCAGAGAAAACTGGTTTTTTTCACTATGTCTCAAGATTTTTTAAGCTGCCGTTGGGCACCTTATTATTTTTATCCTGAGTGTCTTTATGTAGTAGGAATTCTTTCTATGCGCAATGGTCATTATATGATTATGGTAAATGCCAATCCCTGGCAAAAAGCCAAAAATTCTATCAATATAGGAAAACTTTGTGCCTCTTATGGAGGCGGAGGCCACCCTCCTGTGGGTGCTATTACAGTAACCACTGCCTCCCAGGCTCAAAGGATCGCTGAAGAAATTATTAGTTTTTTAAAGACTAAGCTTTCTTCCGATAAGGATTGATGGTCAAAACAGGACAAGGGGCTCCCTTTACTACTCTTTCGGCCACACTCCCAAAAATGACCTTATCTAGGCCTTTACGTCCATGGGTCCCCATTAATATTAAATCAAATCCTTCTTTTTGGGCAAAATTAATAATCTCTTCTGCGGCATCTCCGGTTAAAATATGGGTTTTAACTGGATAGTCTTCAAAATATTCATCTACAAAGTCGTTCATCTTCTTTTCAGCACCCTTTACAATTTCCTCTTCAAACTTGTGGATAGAAGTGTGGGGCACATAAAAACCACCAAAATAAGCCAGGCTTCGCACTACATAAATCAAATGGATTTCCGCTTCCAGTTTTTGCCCCAAATCCTTGGCATAGGAAACTAATACAGGACTAGCAGGAGAAAAATCAACAGGGACTAAAATCTTTTTAATTTCGCTCATAAAAACCTCCTTATTTAACATTGATTTTTATTTTATCAGTAAATTAAAAAAAATGTCAAGGAAATAACTGTTTTTTTCTTGCCTTTTAACTTTTTTTGAAGTAAAACAAAATGGAAAAACTTAAGAAGGAAAAGTTTAAGGAGGATTTTAGAAAATGGCTGGGAAGGATTTTGTGCTTTGGTTTAAAGAAATTTCTATTAAGGATGTGCCTTTAGTAGGAGGCAAAAATGCCTCTTTAGGAGAGATGTTTCAGAAACTGACATCCCAAGGTGTTAATGTCCCTGATGGCTTTGCCATTACTGCCTTTGCTTATCGGTATTTTATTGAAAAGGCAGGATTATTACAAAAAATAAAGGATACCTTAAAGGGTTTAGATACCCATAATATGGAAGACTTAAAACGCCGTGGAGCAGAAGTCCGCTCTCTTATTCGGAATGCCCCATTGCCTCCTGAGCTTTCTGAGATAATTGTTGTGGATTATAGGAAGCTATGTGAAAAATATGGTATAGAAAAATTAGATGTAGCGGTTCGTTCTTCTGCCACAGCAGAAGATTTACCTGATGCCTCTTTTGCTGGCCAACAAGAGACCTATTTGAATATCCGTGGAGAAGAAAGATTATTGGAGGCATGTAAGGATTGTTTTGCCAGTCTTTTTACCAACAGGGCGATTTCTTACCGTGAAGATAAAGGCTTTGGACATTTTGATGTCTACCTCTCTATTGCTGTGCAAAAAATGGTGCGAAGTGACGCTGCCAGTGCAGGAGTGATGTTTACCTTAGATACTGAAAGCGGCTTTAAAGATGTGGTATTTATCAATGCCTCTTATGGTTTAGGAGAAAATGTGGTGCAGGGGGCGGTAAATCCTGATGAATACTATGTATTTAAACCTACTCTTAAAATGGGTAAACGTCCTATCATAGGAAAAGGTATGGGGTCTAAGCACCAAAAACTGGTTTATACCGAAGATGGCCAGTCAGTAAAAAATATTCCTACCACAGAGGAAGAAAGAAGGAGTTATGTATTAAATGATGATGAAATTTTGTTGTTAGCTGATTGGGCATGTAAAATAGAGGAGCATTATGGCAAACCTATGGATATTGAATGGGCCAAAGATGGTGATGGAGAAAAAATAGGCACTGGACAGTTTTTTATTGTGCAAGCTAGGCCAGAGACTGTGCAATCTCAAAGGGATTATTCTTCAATGGAAACCTATGTATTGAAAGAAAAATATTATGAATTAGAGGCTCAAGGCAAAGTCTTGTGCAAAGGTCTAGCCGTAGGTAATAAAATCGGTCAAGGTAGGGCTTATAATATTATTTCTTCAGAACAAATTAATGAATTTAAGCCAGGAGGTGTGTTAGTTACCGATATGACCGACCCAGATTGGGAGCCCATTATGAAAGTAGCGGCTGCCATTGTGACCAATCGGGGTGGAAGGACTTGTCATGCAGCCATTGTTTCTAGAGAATTGGGCATCCCCTGTGTCATTGGTACAGGCAATGCTACTGAGCTGATTAAAGAAGGGTATGAAGTAACAGTAGATTGCAGTGAAGGTGAAATTGGCTATGTTTATAATGGCATTATTCCTTATGAAATTGAACATTTAGACCTAAAGACTTTACCCAAAACAAAGACAAAAATTATGATGAATGTGGGTATCCCAGAAAAGGCATTTTTCCAAGGACAAATTCCCTGTGATGGTGTAGGTTTAGCTAGAGAAGAGTTCATTATCAATTCTCATATTGGAATTCATCCTTTAGCCCTTATTCATTATGAAGAGTTAAAAGCAAAGGCCAAAACTGATGCTAACATTGCTCAAATTGTAAAACAAATAGATGAAAAGACCAAAGGCTATCCTGACAAAATTACCTATTTTGTAGAAAGACTGGCCCGAGGCATAGGGAGAATAGCTGCCGCTTTTTATCCCAATGATGTCATTGTGCGGCTCTCAGACTTTAAGACCAATGAATATGCTAATTTAATTGGTGGTACTTTGTATGAACCCCAAGAACACAATCCCATGATTGGATGGCGTGGGGCCTCTAGATATTATGATGAAAAGTTCAAACCTGCCTTTGGATTAGAATGTAAGGCGATATTAAAGGCCAGAGAAGAAATGGGATTGACAAATATTAAGGTGATGATTCCATTTTGCCGCACTCCAGAGGAGGGAAAGAAGGTTATTGAAATCATGAAAGAATTTGGTCTGGTGCAGGGAGAAAATGGATTAGAAGTTTATGTAATGTGTGAAATACCCAGTAATGTAGTATTGGCAGATGCCTTTGCTGATATATTTGACGGATTTTCTATTGGTTCTAATGATTTAACCCAGCTTACTTTGGGTCTGGATAGAGATTCTGAATTAGTCTCCCACATTTATGATGAGCGAAATGAGGCCGTAGAGCGTTTGGTGGCTCAAGTGATTAAGGTGGCTAAAGAACGGAATAGAAAAATAGGTATTTGTGGACAGGCCCCTAGTGACTTTCCTGAATTTACAGAATTTCTAGTAAAGTGTGGAATAGACTCTATCAGTTTAAATCCTGATGTGGTGGTTAAAACAAGGCTATTAGTAGCCAAAATTGAAAAAGAATTGGGGGTTTTACCCTAAGGAGGCAATTTCCTAAGGTATAGAATAAGTTTTAAACAGTGGATGAGTTAGGCTAAATGGGTGGCGTTAGCTAATTATGTCTTTAAGTACCTTCGCTAAATCTACCATTCTATATGGTTTGGCAATAGCTCCACAAAAACCATACTTTTTATAATCAGCCATAATTGGATCTGTAGAATAACCACTTGAAACAATGCCCTTTACATCAGGGTCTATTTCAGATAACCTTTTTATTGCTTCTTCTCCACCCATACTTCCTGGAACAATTAAGTCTAAAATCACTGCATCAAAAGGTTTTTTTTCTAATAAAGCCTTTTTGTATAAATCAATTGCTTCATACCCGTCTTTAGCAAATTCTGTTTCATATCCAAGCTGATTTAACATTTCACCAAGGACTTCTAGAATCATTTCTTCATCATCCATAATAAGCACTCTGCCCTTTCCTTTAATTTTTTCTTCTATACCTTCTATTATCTTTGTTTTTTTAGAAGCAGGTAAATAGAGGTAAAAAATACTTCCTTTACCTACTTTTGATTTTGCAAATATATGTCCATGGTGTTTTTTTATAATTGAGTAGGCTGTGCTAAGCCCAAGACCACTTCCTCTTTTCTTGGTAGTAAAAAAGGGGTCAAATATCTTAGATAAGTATTTTTTAGGAATACCCACTCCCTGGTCTTTAATGGATATTTTTAGATATCTTCCTGCTTTAAGCGGCAAATTATCCTTTTTTGTTACTACTACATTCTCACAAATTACTTTAATTACTCCACCAGTGGGCATAGCTTGGTCTGCATTGATAATAATATTCTGAATCGCTTGAGCTATCTGGCTTTCATCTGCTTCAACCAGCCACAGGTCATCAGGAATAGAAAATTCACATCTTACATTTGAACCACTCAAAGCAAAACTCACCGCATCTCTTATCAATTCAGCCATAGAAATAACTTTTTTCACAGGTTCTCCTCCTTTAGCAAAGGTAAGGAGTTGCTGGCTCAAACCCTTGCCACGCAAGCATATATTTTCTACATTCTCCAACTTTTTAATAACCACTTCATCTTCGGGTCTTGAGTAAGTCTTGGCTAAAATAATATTACCTAAAATACCAGTTAAGACATTGTTAAAATCATGGGCAATACCACCTGCTAATACCCCAAGTGATTCAAGTTTCTCCATCTTCATTAACTCCTGTTCTCTTTTTCTCTTTTCTGTCACATCCCGAAAGACAATAATAACGCCTATAATCTTTCCTGTGTGGTCTTTAATAGGTGCTCCACTGTCTGCAATCACCCTTTCTGTTCCATCTCTGGCTATTACCACAGTATCATTGGCTAACCCTACTATACCTCCTGTGTTTATTACCCTTTCAAATGGATTTTCACACCTTTTGCGAGTATGTTCATTGATAATCACAAAGACTTTTTCTAATGGTTTTCCTATTGCCTTTTCCTGTTTCCAGCCTGTTAAATCTTCAGCAATTTTATTTAACATAATAACTTTTCCTTCAGCATCTGTAACAATTACTCCATCTCCAATAGAACGTAAAGTAACAGAAAGCCTTTCTTTTTCAGCAAAAACCATCTCTCCCTTCAGTTTGTCCTCAAGGGCAATGCTCCACATATTAGCTATGGTTTCAAAGAAGATAGTGTCTTCTTTAGGTATATCTCTTTTTGTGTAAGCACATAGATGAACCACTCCTAAAAGTGTTCTTTTTTCTCCAATAAGAGGATAGCTGATGATTGAATTTATACCCAATTCATTAAGTCTTTGGGCATGGGTATGTAATATTTTGTGTTTTTTGACATCTGGGGCAAAGATAGGTATTTTTGTGCGTGCCACTAAAGCAGCTACATATTTTTTATCATCAATAGATTGTGTAGATATCTTTTCTCTTACTTGTTTTTTAACTAATCCTGATACAGCAATAGGAATAAGTGTTTTTGATTTTTCATTATAAATTCTTACCGCACCAAAATCAAAGTTTAATATTTTTAACAAACTATTAAGGATTTTATGGCATAGCTTAGAAGCATCAGGAGCAAGAATAACCGCCTTAGCAACAGCAGAGAAGGCTTCGCGTTCTCTTTTAATTTTATCTTCTATCTTCTTTTTTTCTGTAATATCCCTTACCATTGTCTGCAAGGCAGGTTTCCCTTTATAAGTGATAGGGGAAAAGCTAACTTGTAAATATTTTATTTCCCCGGCCTTTATCCATTTATATTCCTGTATGCCAATTGGTCCATATTTCATTACTCTGTTTATGTTTTCTAAAGCCCGCTGTCTTTCTTCTGAAGATATAAATTCAATAACATTTTTTTTGAGAATATCTTTTTTGGAAAGGTTTAGTATTTTACACATTGCCTGATTTACAAATACAAACTGGCCATCCTGAATAATTACAAAACCATCAGAAGAATTTTCAACAAGGGTTCTATATTTTTCTTCAGATTCTGCTAAAGCACTAGTGCGTTCTTTAACTTTTCTTTCTAATTCCTCTTGTAAGCGTTTTTCCTGGAGAATGGTTTTTCCTTCTACTGTAATATATTTAACTTTACCCTCTTTTATAACAGGCTGGGTATTAAAAATTATAGAAATACTACCACCACTTATATCCCTTATACTTGTTTCCATTCTGCTTGAAACACCCTGTTTTGCCTTTTCAATGGCTTCAGTGACCTTTTTTTGTTCAGTTTTTGAATGAGAAAACCATTTTGTATCAGGAAAGTATTTCCCGTATACCTCTTCTAATTCAATTCCACCTGCTTTCAAAGGAGCTTTATTGCAAAAAATCAATTTTCCTTCTGCATCAAGCTTTCCAACAAAGGTATCCAGGGTATCTATCCACTCTTTTAATGCCTCTATTTCCTGTTTGAGCTTTTTTAATTCATCTTCCATTTTTAATCCCTCCCAAGCCTTCTCTTTAAAATTTCCAACATTCAGTTTTCTTCCTTTTGGGCAGGACAAATCTCTAACAAGCTTATCCTCCCAATTCTCATTTTGTAACTTAAGTAAACTATATAAAATTCTAACACAAGATTCGAAAGTCCGAAATGTTTCCATTACCTTTACCCAGGAGTTCGTCAAAGTAATTTTAACGGAGATCCAAATGTTAAGCGCACCTGTCTGCCGACAGGCAGGATGGCTCAATGCAGAATGCAAATTGAAAAATGCAAAATCGCCTTCTGTTAAATTGGAACGTTAGCACGTTAGAATTGGAAATTGGGAATTGGGAAATGGGAATTTCTGTTTTCTATTTTCTGTTTCCCGTTTCCCTTTCCTTCTTTATCCACGTTAGCACGTTAGAACGATGAGACGTGCTTAGTCCTTAGTCCCTAGTCCTTAGTCTTTAGTCAATTCTAGTTTTCTTTTTGATTGAGGCAATGAAGTTGTTTAATTTGACGCCTAGCTTATCAAGGTTTGGCATTACAAAGTTTGCAAGTTAAAAAGTTGCAAGTTAACACGTTGGAACTGGGAATTGGGAACTGGGAAATGGGAATTTCTGTTTTCCGTTTTCTATTTTCTTAACTGTATTTTGTAGGTTTGACCCCAGGAACAGGAAACAACCCCAGTAACCTACTTGACTATAAAATAAGGACGAAATTTTTTAAGTCTTTTTGGCCCAATGCCTTTCACTTTAAGCAAATCATCTATGGTTTTATAAGGTCGTCCAGCTATAATTCTTTCAGAAAGAACAGGACCGATTCCTTTAATAGACATAAGTTCTTTTTTGCTAGCGGTGTTTAGGTTAAGCAAGCCCTGCGGAGATTTGGTTTCTTCTAATTTCAAGGAAGTAGTTTCTTTGTTTTTAAAATAGAAGGGTTCAGTGGAAAAATAGGCAAAAATCGGCAAGTGATCTGAGTATCCCTTACCCAGATGCCTGCCCATGCCATTTTTGTCCCTTTGCCAACGATAGATGGTGTTTCCTTTAAATAGGTAATCTGGTTCAAACTTGTCAAACGAGTTATCAACATAGGAAATTCCCTTGTTATCATAAAGTCCCTTGGATACAATAATACTATCAGGACTGTTTTTATTCCCGAAAAAAATGTAAGACCAGCGTCGGGATTTATCGATTTCAAGCCACAAATTGTATAGATACTTATTTCTGGCCTGTTTCTTCAGAATTCTTTCACTTACCATTTTAGAATCTTTGATAGTTCCGAGGATATGATTGATGCCTGTGATACCATTAGTATCGTTTAATCTGGAATTTTGGAAGGTTTGATATTCATTGTAATTGGAATTAAAATCACCTATCAGTATAAAATCAACATTATCTTTTAGTCTATCAATTTCTTTCTTAAGCGCCTTTGCACAAGCTATCCGCATACTTTCAGGCCCTCGTTTCGATTTCCAGTGATTTATAAATAGGACGAAAGGATTGCCATCAACGTTGAGGATTATTTTAAGAATATTCCTTGCATATTCATTGTTGACCTGGATTTCTTTTTTGTTAATAATTGGGAACTTAGACAGAATAGCACACTTTACTGGCGTAGCCTTGGAATCTGCAATTTCAATATAAGGGTAATACACATTGAAATCCTTTAGTTTATTATTTAGAAAAATAAGGGCCTTTTTCGACTCAACCTCTTGCAGAGCAACAACATCAGCTCCCAAATCCTTTATTACTTTAGCAATATTGGTATATTTAATATTTGCAATATTTTCAGTCCAGCCATAGCTCCCATTTGGAATATACTCCATATATTCCGTTCCTTCTTTAATAAGGTCAAAAAGATTTTCCACATTATAGCTTACGACTTTAAAAGTTTTGGCTTCTATTAATGTAATAGAGCACAAAAAAATATGCAAAATTAATACTATTGTTTTTATCTGCCATTTAAACATATACTTATTCATTGTTTTTGCTCATTCTTTACTTACTTCCACAAGTCTTACTTCCGGTAAGTGCTTAATCTTTTTTATAAATTTATTACCCTTCAAACTAATGCTGCCTAATAAAGGATTTGGCTTAGAAAGCAAATTCCACAAGAAGTCTTTGAATTTTTGAGAAAAGCATTCCATTTTTCCAATTTCATCAATTATAATGATTTTAAGATTAGCCATACCTTTTAAATATAAGTTCCCTACAAAATGCTATTTTTAAGCCATTTCTAAAACATTCAAAAAAAGTGTTTAAAAGTGGAAGAGGTAAGCACTTTAACGCCCTAGCTGCTTTCTGGTGTCTATATTTGACCTTCAGGAGATTGTTATATAAATTTTGTCCATTACTTTTAGATAATATCATTTGGGCTATACTTCTTCCTGACCCCAGGGCAAAGTAAATACCTTCTCCTGTTAACCCCGAAGCAAGGCCTGCAGCATCTCCAGCAAGAAATATGCGGCCAAAATGATGACCCCGGTAATCTGTATTGATTAAATAAGGCTTAAATGGGCTATTTATCACTAATGCATGGGTTTTTTTTAACCAATGTAAAAAACCTGTTTTTGCCTTAAAGGCATTTTTAGGGTTAGAACATACAAATCCTATTACCGTGCTTTTTTTATGAGGGAATATCCAACCATAACCAAAACCAAAAACATTTGCATCCAGAAACCACTCAATATCCTTAAGAGGAAAAGGAATGGATGTCTGCCAAGCAATGAAAGCATACTTAGTAGGAATATTAAGATGCCGTCTGACAATAGAAGTGCTTCCATCTGCTCCCACCAGATAGCAATAGTTATACTGCCTACCATTTTTAGTAATGATTATATTCCCATTTATTTTTATCACTTTCTCCTTTTCTATCTTTGTTCCTGCTTTTTTTGCCCTTTCAAATAACCATTTATTAAGCACCCTCCGATTGACTGTAAATATAACGGGCTTAGATGTCTTAAAAGTTGTTTTACCTAAAGGAGTGTGGATAATTTGGGTAACAAATGCCCTCTCAATAATATCTTTAGGCAGTTCTTCAAAGTCCTTTACTGTCAATCCACCTGCACACAGCTTGTCCACAGGGAAAGCATGTTTCTCAAGCAAAATTACATCCTTTCCTGATTTTGCTAGGTAATAAGCACAATTTAAGCCAGCAGGTCCTCCTCCAATGATAATTACTTCACTCATTTTTCTCACTCTAAATTATCATAATACTTGTTTTTGGAAAACCTCAGAAGAGTGGAATTAAGTGGTTTTAAATAATTCTTTCCAATGGTAAAATAAAGACACAAATGCCTTTCCCTTTGAGCTTATTAGTATATTTCTTTAGTTCTTCCAGAAATTTCTCTCTCTTTTCTTCTTCCTCCGTAGCAATGATTAAAGCACTGTTAAATCCTGGCCAGACAGAGGTGTCCAGACGGGGTTCAGAATGTTTGCCCTTTCCCAAAACTCGTTCCAATCGGGAGTAAGCTTTTATCCCTGTTTTTTCTAAAATAGCCATTAAATCTTCATCGTATTCCACGTGGTAAAAAATCAAAATGGCTTTCATATGTTCTCCTGATAAACCTTATAGGTTATTAAAGCACTAACTATCCCTACGATACCACCTGCTACCACGTCTGTGACATAATGATACCTTCCATACACTGCTCCTAATGCGACCATAATGGATAGAGGAAAAATTATTTTAAAAAGCCAAGGCATGTACCTTTTAACAATAAAAGAAGAAGCCATGACCATCGCCACATGAGATGAAGGGAAGGCGGCCCCTCTTAAGGCAAACTTGGCCATCATCCTGGCCTGGATTTCAGGCAAAAAATAACCTACAAGCGGTACTGTATATTTATCTGCAAGGGTGAATCTAGGGCCTGCTACAGGGATTAAGACAAAAAGGATAAAGCAAAAATAATAGGCTAGACTCATACCAAAAATAAGAGGGGATGCCCCCTGACGCCTGAAAAAATAAAAAATAAAGGGAGGAAAAAGAAAGATTAAATAATAAGAGAAATAGCCAAAAGACATGATTTCTGTAAGTAATGGAGTGGCAAATCGTTGAAGGTAAACTGTAGGATGGATACCAAAGATAGCCAATTCAAATTGATGAATAAAGGGGTCAAGTAGGTAAGGAAAGACGGCATGGATATAATGACGTAATAATTCATAAAAATTGGGCACAGAAAACCAGGGATACATGATAGCAATGAATTCCAAAATAGGGTTTGAAAACCCTTTAACTACACGGGTAATAATGATTACAAAGGCAGCATAGCCAAGATAAACTACTAAATAATTTTGCCACAAAGGAATATTCTGCTTAAAAACAAAGGTAATTATGGCCATAAGACCAACATAAATAAAGGATACAATATGAATGGGCATAGTTTTAGTATATAAAGAAGTTCCCATTTTCCATTTTGATATTTTCTTGTGGGTCTTATTGTAATATAACTTTTCATAAAACTCTGCGAATTCCCTGGCCTGTTTCTCATCAATGCCTAAATCTATCAACTTTGCATATATATGCAATGGGTTTAAATGATGTCGAGTCATGTCTTCAAAATTGGGGTGCCCTAACTTTCTTGCTATTTTGTCTAAAACAGGTGTAGGTATCTTTTCCATGTTGTTTTCTTATCTTAAATTCAAAGCTTGTCAAGCTTGGGAATTTATTGTTAAATAACTCAGTGAAACATAAAAAATATTTTCTTATTGGATTTTTGTTTCTCATCATAATAGGTATTTTTTCTTATTTTTTTCTTTTTCCTTCAAAAGAAAAAGGAGTGATTTATGTCAGTGGCCGCATTGAAGGAGATGAAGTGGATGTGGGCACAAAGGTGGCAGGAAGGGTAAATGAATTAAGAGTAAAAGAAGGAGAGTTTTTAAAGAAAAACCAGGTTATTGCCATCTTAGATGCCAAGGATTTAAAGGCTAGATTAAATCAGGCCTTAGCTGCTAAGAAAAGCACAGAGGCCCAGGCCGAGGCTGTTTTAAAAGAATTAAATCATTATAAAAAACAGCTTAAAGCGTCTAAAACTAATAGGAATTATTTGGTTAAACAGGTAGAGGCTCAAATAAAGATTACCAAAGCCACATTAGAGAAAAAAGAGGCGGATTTTAAGCGATTTAAGAGATTGTGGCAAAAGAGTGTTATTGCTCAAGAAAGATTTGAGAGAGTGAAAGAGGCATATACCATAAGTCTTGCCCGATATGAGGTAGCTCAAAAGGGCTGGCTTCAGGTAAAGGCCAAAGATGCAGAGATAGAGAGTTTAAAACAAACCATCAGAGCAAAGGAGAATGCCTATAAATCGGCACTATCACAGATAAGACAGGCAGAAGCAGTGATCAATGAAATTAAGTCTTATCTTGAGGATACCATTATTACTTCTCCCTGTAGAGGCACAGTAATTGTAAAAATAGTTGAGCCTGGTGAGGTAGTGCCTGCAGGCACTCCAATTGTTACCGTTGTTAACCTTGATGCCCTTTATCTTAAAGGTTATGTGCCTGAGACTCAAATAGGAAAGTTTAGTTTAAATACCCCGGCCTATATTGTAGTAGATGCCTTTCCTAAAAGGCGTTTTCCTGCCTATGTAGGTTATATTAGCCAGTATGCAGAGTTTACCCCTAAAGAGGTGCAAACCAAGGAAGAACGGGTAAAACAAGTCTTTGCAGTCAAGCTCTATTTAAAAGAAAATCCTCATTATTTACTTAAACCAGGTATGCCCGCCGATGGCTACATCAAGATAAAGACCCCATGATTGTCCGTGTTCAGGAGTTAAAAAAACAATTTAAAAAAATAGAAGCCGTAAGAGGAGTAAGCTTTGAAGTAAAAAAAGGGGAGCTCTTTGGCCTTATAGGTCCAGATGGGGCAGGCAAGTCAACAGTGATGAAGATCATAGCTGGAGTAATGAGCTTTGATGAAGGTAAAGTAGAAGTGCTGGGAAAGGATTTTAAAAAAGAAAAAGAGGCAGAAAAGGCCAAGGCAAAGATTGCCTTTATGCCCCAGGGACTTGGTTTGAATCTTTATCCTACCCTTTCTGTGGAGGAAAATATAGCGTTTTTTGCCAGTTTACATAATTTGCCTGAAGAAGAATTAGAATATAGAAAAAAAATACTCTTAGAAACCACTCACCTCCTTCCCTTTCAGAAAAGAGAGGCCCAAAAACTCTCTGGTGGGATGATGCAAAAGCTGGGCATTTGCTGTGCCTTAATTCATAAACCAGAGCTTATTATCCTGGATGAGCCCACCACAGGCATAGACCCTGTTTCAAGAAGGGATTTATGGCAATTGATTATAAAATTTGTTAAAGAAGAAAAGATTGGAGCTATTATTTCTACCTCTTATATGGATGAAGCAGAGCGTTTTTCTCATCTGGCCCTAATGATGGAGGGTAAGTTTGTAGCTAAAGGAACAGCAGAGGAATTAAAGTTTCATTGTGATATAGTGTATGAGATGCAGGAAGATATAGAAAGGGTTTATCCTCTAGTCAAAGAGAAATTCAGACATATAAGGATTAAAGGGGACACATTAAGGTTTTTGAGTGAAAAGAAAATTAAGGAAAACACGCTTCCATTTATGCCCCAAAGGGTGGAGCCTACATTGGAAGATGTGTTTTTAACTCTAGAAAAGGCAGAAAAGATGAAAATTGATATTCCTTTTAGCTTAAAAGAAAAAATACCTAAAAATGCCGTAGAAGTGAATAGATTGACTAAAAAATTTGGTGATTTTACCGCGGTAAAGGAGATTTCTTTTGAAATAAAAGGTGGAGAGGTATTCGGACTTTTAGGTCCTAATGGCGCAGGTAAGACCACCTTAATAAAGATGCTTTGTGGATTGCTTCCGCATACAAGTGGAGATTTTTTGATAGCCGGGGAAAGGGATATTGCAAGAATAAAAGAACACATTGGTTATATGTCCCAGCATTTTTCTCTTTATAAGGACTTAACTGTATATGAAAATTTAGAACTCTACGGGCATATTTATAAAATGCCTGCTTCTGCACTTAAAGAAAGAATCAGATGGGCTATTGAGACCATGAAGCTCCAGGAAGTAAAAGATGAAAAGACAGCTAAGCTCCCTTTGGGAATAAAACAAAGGGTAGCACTTATGTGTTCTGTTGTCCACAATCCTGCCCTGATATTTTTAGATGAACCCACTTCTGGAGTTGACCCTATAGAAAGAGAGATGTTCTGGGAGATTATTCATATGTTGGCCAAAAAAGCAGGCGTGACTTTGCTGGTTTCTACTCATTACATGGATGAAGCCGAATATTGTGACCGGGTGTGCTTAATGGATAAAGGAGAGGCCATTGCCATAGGAAAACCACGGGAACTCAAGGAAGAAATAAAACATAAAATAGGGCATATATACCAGATAATAATGGATAATCCTTTAACTGCCCTGGATGTATTACAAAAAAATGGCTTTTATGCCAGTTTTTATGAAAATGGCATTCGTTTGTATAGCAAAAGGTCTTTTACTTTTAATGAGTTTAATGAAATTTTCTCTCCCCAGGGATTAAAAATCTCTGACTTAAAAGAAGCCTATCCCACTATGGAGGATGTATTTGTATATTTGATTGAAGAAAAATGAGATTTAGACAGATAAAATCCATTTATATCAGAGAATGGAAAGAATTTTATAGGGATAAGATTTCTCGGGTAGTGGTATTTGCTATGCCCACCATTATTATGCTTATCTTTGGCTATGGTCTAGCCTTAGATATAGAAAATGTGCCTATGGCTATAGTAAATCAGGATAAAACCCCAGCTTCTAGAGAACTCTGTTATAAATTTATGGAAAATAGAGAGTATTTTGATTTTAAAGGCTTTCTGCCTAATGTCAAAGGGCTTGAACATGGCATTTTGGCAGGTAAACTGAGGTTTGGCTTGGTCATTCCTCCTAAATTTGAACAGAGGTTAAAAAGGGGCTTCCCCTCAGAGGTCCAGGTGCTTATTGATGGCAGTTTTCCCACCCGTGCCTCTGTTTCCAAGACCTATGCCTTAAGCATTATCAATGGTTTTAACTTAGAACGACTGAGTAAAACAATGAAAAAATTACCTTTAGAAATAGAGACCCGTTACTGGTTTAATGAGAATTTAAAAGAGAGAAATATTACGGTCTGTGGCCTTATTCCTATTATTTTAAGCATCAGTCCTACCATATTTGCCTCACTTCTGATAGTAAAGGAAAAGGAAAGGGGCTCTATTTATAACATCTGGACATCTGCCATTACAAAAATTGAATTCCTTTTGGGGAAACAGGTATTTGCAGTAACTATCTCTATGGTAAATTTCTTTATTATATTTCTTCTATCCATTCTTCTTTTTCAAGTGCCATTTAAGGGGAATTTCTTTTTATTTTTATTTTGCTCCTTTATTTATATTTTGGCCTCTACTGCTCAAGGACTCCTTATCTCGTGCTTTGTAAATACTCAGGTAGTGGCCTTACTGGGCAGTTTGCTGATCAATATCATTATTGGTTTTCTTTATTCAGGATATCTGGTGCCAGTAAGCTCTATGTCTAAAGATGCCTATTTCTTTGCCCATCTTTTCCCTCCTTATTATGGATTGAGTATCACTAAGGCACTTTTTTTAAAGGCTGCTGGGTTAAAAATAATCCTTCCTCATATTTTGGCAATTTTGATATTTTATTTAACTTATTTTGGATTAGCCATTCATTTCTTTAAAAAGAGAGAGACATGAGATTTTTATCCCTTTTGAAAAAAGAATTCTTGCAGTTTATTAGAAACAAAGGATTAGTTATATTGGTTATTTATTTTTTTACTCTGGATATTTATCTGGCCGGTGTAGGGATAGACCTTTCTTTAAAAAATGCCAAGTTTTTTGTGTATGATAGGGATATGAGTGTAGCCAGTCGTGAGATTGTTTCTCAATTGGTTTCTCCTTGGTTTTTATTTGAAGGCTATTTGCAAGATGATGACTTAATAGACACAGTATTGCTTAAAGACCAGGCCATGGGAGTGGTTTGCCTCCCCCATAATTTCTCAAAGCATCTTAAGAAATATAGGGCAAAGATTCAGTTGTTAATCAATGGTTCTGAGGCCCTTATGGGCTATCTCTTTTCAGGCTATGCCAGCCAAATCTTTATCAATTATGCCTTAGAAGGAATGCAAAAACAAAGACTGCCTTTGGCAGAGGCAAAAACTAGGGTATTTTTTAATCCCAATATGAATAGCCGGTATTTTATGGGCATTTCAGAGCTACTGACTGTGATGGTGATGCTGGTGTTTATTTTGCCTGCAGCGGCCCTAGTAAGAGAAAAGGAAATGGGAAATATAGAAATGCTTCTTATTTCTCCCCTTCGGCCTTTTCAGTTTATGCTGGCCAAGGTGATGGTGATGGCTGGAATCATTATTATAGGCGTGATTCTGAGTGTGTTTTTAATTATAAAACCCATACTTCATGTCCCTTTTTGTGGGAGCTTTCTATTATTTTTACTCTTTACCTTAATTTTTGTCTTCACTACCTCTGCCTTTGGTCTATTTATTGGCGCTGTTTCTAAAAATATGCTTCAAGTATCACAATTAAGTGCCATTGTCCTTATGCCCACCCTTTTTCTTTCAGGTTCTTGGACACCTATTGAGGCCATGCCAGACTGGTTACGTCCATTAACCTATCTTTCCCCCCTTAAATATTATATAGATGCTAGCTATAGTATTATCTTAAAAGGGGTAGGACTTTCCTATCTCTGGCCAAATCTATTGGGGCTAACCTTCTTAGGCAGTGTATTGTTTATTTTGACTGGATATAAATTAAGAAGGCTATTTTAATTTACTCCCTACACCCATGCCCCTTTTTTCTCGCCATTCTTCTCCTATGGAATATAGAGTGGGCACCAGTATCAGGGTAATTAAAGTAGAGATGGAGAGTCCACCAATTACGGTGATACCTAAGGCATTCCAGATCTCTGAGCCTACACCCCTGTCTAAGGCCAGGGGTATCATCCCAGAAATAGTGGTAATGGTAGTCATTAAAACGGGCCTTAATCTTGATCTGCCTGCCTCAGTAATGGCCTCAAATAAGGACAATCCTCTTTTTTGCAATAGATGCACATAGTCCAGAAGCACAATGGCATTATTTACCACAATACCTACTAGCATGACGATGCCCATAAAGGTAATAATATTTAAGACTGTGCCTGTTAATAAAAATGCCCAGATAACGCCTGTAAAGGCAAAGGGGACAGAAAACATAATAATAAATGGGTCTAAAAATCCTTCATACAAGGAGGCCATAACCATATAGGTAAGAATAATGCCTAAAATGAGAAGTTGCGTCAGGGCCTTAAATGATTTTTTTTGCTCTTTAACATATCCACCAAATTTAATAGTAATGCCTGATGGAAGACTCAATTCTTTAAGCCTTTTCCTTATATCTCTGGTCACCTCACCCAGTGAACGCTTATAAGTATCTGCCTCTACACTAACAATTCTTTGTCTATTCTTTCTATCTATCTCTGTCATACCCATGGTTTCTTCAATTCTTGCAATATTTTTTAAGAGTATCATCCTCCCATCTGTAGTAAAAATGGGCACATTGGGCAGGTTTTCTAGTTTATTTTTGTCTCTCTCTGTAAGCCTCACAAAAATATCATAATCCTCACCAACATCCCTAAACTTTGTGGTCTTATGGCCATAAAAATAGGTTCTTACCTGTTCGGCAATCATGGCCACATTTAATCCCAAGCTAGTAGCCTTTTTCCTGTCAATCTCTACCCAGGTCTCAGGCCTTTTGGGCTTAAAAGAAAGGCTGACATCCACTGCCCCTGGTGTTTCTTCAGTAATTTTCTTTATTTTATTAGCTACCTTAAGCACCTGTCCTAGATCCCTTCCTAACACCTCAATCACCAGTGGCTTTGTGCCTCCCATTAAAATAGACATCAGTGGATTGGTGGAAATCACCTTTATACGACTTACACCTGGAATCTGTTTTGTATGCTGCCTTAAAATATTGGCAATCTCTTTGGCCGAACGCTCTCTTTTGTCTTTATCTACTAGTTTTAAACCCACCTCCCCACAATTACTGCCCTCTTCAAAGCCCAGCGCCTCACCATATCCCTTTTCTGTCTGCCCAGCAAATCCATAGCTATGACGAAATTCCTCTGGTCTTACTTCCTTGGCAATCCATTTATTTATTTGTTCTATTATGCTGGCAGTTTCTTCAAGCCTTGTGCCTTCAGCCAGGCGAAGGCTGATGCTGACAAACCCTGCATCTGGCTCAGGCATGAATTCAGTGCCAATGATTTTGGTCATAAATAAAGTAGGGATAAAGATTAAAAGGGCAATAAAAATGACCGTCTTTCTATGATGAAGCGCCCAAGTAATTAATCTTTTATATCTTTCATCCAGCCAATCAAGGGCAGCCTTCATTTTAAGTGTGAAAAGATTTTTAGCCTTTGGCCCCTGTTTTAAAATCTTAGAAGAAAGCATGGGGGTAAAGGTCAGGGCGGTAAAAAGAGAAGCTAGTAAAGTAGCGGTGATAACAAATCCCAATTGCTTAAACACAATCCCCGTAATACCTGTAACAAACATTAAAGGCACAAATACAACAATGGTGGTTAAAGTAGAGGCAGAAATGGCCATGCCCATTTCTGAAGTGCCATAAATAGAGGCAATATGAGGATAACTGCCTCTTTCCATGTGTCTAGTAATATTTTCAATGACTACAATGGCATTATCCACTACCATGCCTGTGGCAATGGTCACAGACATAAGGGAAATAACATTGATGGTGTAGCCACCTAAGTAAAGCAAAAGGAAAGAAATGATTAAGGAGCAAGGAATGGTCAAGGCCACAATAATGCCACTTTTTATATTTAACAAAAAGGCAAATACCACCAGAATCACTAAAAAAATGGCCTGTAAAAGAGTGGTCTTTAATTCATTTAAGGCAGTGCGAATATATTCTGAATTGTCTTCTACAATACTAACCTTTACATCACTTGGCAATATATTTTTGATTTCTTTTAGCTTTTTCTTTACCCTGTCAGCTACCTCTACGGTGTTTTTTCCAGTTTGTTTCTGTAACATCATCACAATAGCTGGCTTTGCATCACCCCATCCCATCATAATATGTTCTTTAAAGGCATCTTCCACATGGGCTACATCCTTTAGATAAACAGGTTTACCCTGATAATAGCCTACAATGGTGTTTCTCATCTCTTGCACATTTTTGTATTTTCCAGGAATTCTTATAAAATAGGCCCTTTTGCCCTGTTTTATTGTCCCACAGGGAATATCCAGATTTTCTGCCTTTAAAACCTGTTTCACCTGGGAAGGGGAAAGATGATATCCCTTGAGCCTTGCCAGGTCAAAATAGACATTTATCTGCCTTTTCTCCCCGCCATAAAATACAATGGCTCCTACTCCTGGCACCCGTCTTAATTCATCCCCTATTATCTTGTCTGCAATATGATAAAGGCGTGGCCAGGATTGAGGGCCAGTAATGGTCATAAAAAGAATTGGGGCAGTAGCACTGCTAAATTTGAATAATACCGGTTTTTCAATATCCTCAGGCAGGTCTCTTTTGGCCAACTCTATCTTATCCCGAATGTCATTGCTGGCGGTATCTAAATCTGTGCCCCATTCAAACTTACATTGAATTAAAGAAAGGTTGTCAATAGACTTGGAGGTAAGTTCATCTAAGTTATTCACTGTAACCAACTGGTCTTCCAGATATTTAGTTACATTTTTTTCTACATCCACGGCACTTGCCCCTGGCCAATAGGTAAGCACACTGACTACAGGGGGTTCAATTTCAGGAAAAAGGTCAATCTTCAATTTAAAGATGGCCACAGCACTCATAAGGATTAAGGCAGAAAACAGCATAAGGGTGGCTACCGGTCTTTTTACGCCAAATTCTGGTAGCTTCATGTCTGTTCTCCCACTATCTCCACTGCCAAACCTTCTTTCAGACGATTTTGTCCATAAGTTACTACTAACTCTCCTCTCTTAAGACCTTTAATTATTTCTACAAAATTGCCTTCAGATATACCTGTCTTAACATTTCTCATATGGGCGATTTTATTTTTATCAACCACAAACAAATAATACACTCCAGTAGCTGGCATCTTTTGTAAGGCATCTTTAGGTACAGCCAAAACCAGCTTTTTACCTAAAATTAAATTTACATGGGCAAACATACCTGCCTTCAATAGTCGTTTAGGATTTTGAATATGTATTTCTATAAGGGCAGTGCGGGTAACAGGGTCAATTCTAGGATTAATGACTTTTACTTCTCCTTTAAAGACCTTATCTGGATAGGCATCTACTTTGATATAAGCAATCTGACCGATTTTTACATAAGGTAAATCTTTTTCATTTATAGCTACATTCACCTTTGCTATGCTGTCATCGGTAATCCTTACTATGGGTTTTTTTATATCCATCATGGCCCCTTCATCTACATATCTGGCAGTAATAACGCCAGAGATAGGGGCGTAAATGGTATGGTCATGATAACGAATTTGCACTTCTTTTAAAGTGGCCTCTGCCTGTTTAATCTGAGCTAGGGCTGATTTTTTAGCTGCCAAAGTAGCATCATACTGAGCAGTGATATGGTCTAATCTTTGTTTAGATACGGCCTTTTCATTATAGAGCCTTTTTATGCGTTTATAGTCTTTTTCTATACTTTTAAGATTTGCCTCTATTTGAGCCAGGTTTGCCCTGGCTGCATTCAAGGCGGCCTTTGCCTGATTTAATTTAGCCGTGATGGTTTCTTTTTCTATGACTCCGATTAGTTGTCCCTTTTTTACCCTATCACCTTTTTCTACCAATAATTTTTCTAAAATCTCCCCTACAATTTTGGGATACACATTCACTTCTTGTTTTGGTTTTATATTGCCAATCAGATTCAGCTTCCAAGTCATCTGCCTATGTTGGACTTTGCTTACCTTCACTGGCACTTTAACCTCTAATTTTTTCTCCCTATGTTGGGAGCGTTGATAAAGCTTATAGACCTGATAGCTAACCCCTAGCCCAATTATTACTAAAATCAGCCCCACAAGTAGTTTTTTCATAAAGTTTCTCCTTGAACATTGACCGCCTTTCCTATGGCCCTTTCCAATTGTGCAATGGCTGTGTTATAACGATAGAGGGCTCCATAATAATTATTTTGTGCCTGAGTAAGCAGTGTTTGAGCATCCAAGACTTCAGTAGAGGTAGTAACCTGATTTTTATATTGTAAATTTGTGATACGGTAATTTTCTTTGGCCTGTCTTACAGAAATTCTGGCGGTCTCAATATTTTTTTCTGCCTCTTTCAGGTTTAAATAGGCGGTTTTTACCTGTAGTCTGACCTGGTCTTTTATTCTATTCAATGTCTTCTCTAAGGCATCTTTTTGCCACCTTAATTTTTTTACCTGGGCCTTTGTCTTTCCCCATTCAAAAAATGTCCACTTTGCCTGTAAGGTAAGATAGAATTGATCTGGATTTTGGTAACCATTTCCATCCACATTGGGATGATTACCAATCCGCTCATATTTTCCTACCATAGCTAGTTGAGGGTAATATTGAGACTTAGCCATCTTGACTTGGGCCTCCATCTGCTCCAACTGTTTGGCAATTTGCTTCAGTTCAGGCCTTTCTTTAATGGCTATTTTTAGGGCATAGTTGAGATTCAACTTTAAAGGCTGATAGTTCAATATATCTTTGATTCTGGTGGGGTGATTGACATCCAGACGCAAAATAATATTAAAGTTAGAGATGGCGGTTTGTAAGTTGTTTTTTGCCCTGACTAAATCCTGTTTAGCATTGGCAAGTGCCACCTTTGACTTAAGTAAGTCATTCATAGGAATGATACCAGCATCATATAAGGCCTGGGCATCTTTAAGGTGGGCTTCTAGATTTTTTACTGCTATTTCTGCTACTTCTTTGTATTTCCCTGCCAAAAGCACCTGAAAATAAGCTACCTTTACCTGTTTTATGACTTCTTGCTCAGCCTCTATCCTTTCTAAGTGAGCTATATCTACACCCAATTTGCTCAATTTATACTGACTGCTTAGATAAAAACCGGTAAAAATAGGTTGGCTAAATTGAATGTCCCAGGTGTAATTATTCTCTGGACCCATAATAATATGAGGTTGTCCAGGCATTTCTCTAAAGATGGCATAAGGTGATTCTTTTAACCTGGTGTAAGAATAACTGGTCTCCAATTTGGGTAAAAATTCACTTCTGGCCATCTTTACCCCTTCTTTAGCAGCCTTAATTTGGGCCAGTTTTTCTTGAATGAGCAAGTTGTTTTTCAGGGCCATATCAAGACTGGTTTTTAAATCCAGCATTTCAGCATGAACTAAAATGGGGAAAAGCACACCCAAAACAAGGGTTATCATAAATTTTTTTATCATCGCCCTCTCCTTTGTTATATTTTTCCCTTTAGGCCATAAAAGAGAAAATCCAAAATTATGGGTAGTTTTGAGGTCAATTGAACCTCCTCTTCTGACTTTATCCACTCGTGAATAAAGGCTTGGATCATTCCACTAATTAAAACAGCCATTTCTTTAGGAGGAAATCTTTTAAACTCCCCTTGGGAAATACCTTCCTCTATAATCTGAGCTAATGTAGATAGTCCTTCCTGATATTTTTCATCTATTTTTTTACCTAATTCTTCTCTAAGTAAAACAACTATATTTTGTCTATGTAAGGCATAAATCCTGAAGAAATCACGATTTTTTTGGAAAAATTTTAGTTTTACCTGGATAATAGCCTTAATTTTCTCTAGTGGGGTTTGCGCCTCCTCTATGGCTTGTTTAATAAGCTTCAATAACAAATCTATCTTTTCATGTAATAAGGTAAGGTAAATTTTATCTTTACTCTTAAAAAATTGATAAATGGTGGCCATACCAAATTCTGATGCCTTGGCAATTTCAGCCATGGTAGTTTGATGGTAGCCTTTTTGCGCAAATAAACGCTCAGCCACATTCAAGATATACTGCCGCCGCCAGCGTCTTTCTTGCTCCCTTCGTCCTAACAAATCTTTAGAATTTAAATTTTCCATTTGGAATTTTTTTTCTAAAATAGAATAATAATTCTAAAATGTCAATAGTTTTATTCTTGAACATTGCCAGGATTTTCAGAAGCTTTCCGAAAAGAAAGATAAGCTCCTCAAAATAGTAATAACTTTAAAAAAACGGTCAAATGTAGTAACTGACCTTACGCACAGTATGAAAATCATTTTTAAGGTTGCGGTCAAAAAACTGACCGCAACTATACAAATATTTTATTTAGGGCTGGGGCTGTCAAGGAGTGCTCGCCTCCCTGCCTGTCCCCGCCTGCCTGCGGGCAGGCCCGCCTGCCGTCGGGCAGGGGCAGACAGGCTTGACAGAAAATAGTCTCTTAAAGAAAAACTTCTTCTTTGCCTTCCTCTTTAATATTTTTAAGCTTAATAATTAAGGAAAAAATTTTTTCCCTTCAACCAAATCTACTTTTTAAAAAGCTATAAATAGGTTGGTGAAAGTTAACCTTGATGTATTACTGTCACCTAAAAGGTGAAATGACAAACATCAAAAGAAGCTCCTCCATTGACCGCAGCCCTTAACTAATAAGAAAACTCACCTGCCTGTCCTGCCCAACGGCAGGACAAATTATCCTCATCTCTATGAAAAAATTTTAAAATAATCATCAGGGATAGAGTATTTTATCCCTGATTTCAATTACTAACTAGGCACTACCAACACACCACAAGGGCTAAATCCAATCACTCTTTCTGTAACACTACCCATAAGGAGCTTTTTAAGACCTGTCCTCCCGTGTCTCCCCATTACAATTGTCCCTACATTTTTCTCTTTGGCTACTTCAACAATAACTTCATGAGGTTCTCCAATTTGAACAATGGCCTCCGCCTCTATGCCTGCCTGAGATGCTTCCTGCTTTACTTGATTTACGATTTTTTCAGCTTCTTCTCTGTATTCGGACGGTCTTCCAGGTTTTACCACACAAATAACTGTAAAAGCACTTGGACAAGCTTTAGCAATATTTATTGCTTCTTTTACCGCTGCTTCACTATATTTTGAGCCATCTGTAGCTACCAGTATATTTTTAAGAGAAACCGCACCCTTCAATGGCACTACTAAGACAGAACACGGAGCATAACCTATAACCCTAGCTGCTACACTTCCCATGAGGAGCTTTTTAAGACCTGTTCTCCCATGGGTCCCTATAACTATTGCATCAACTTCCTTTTCTTCAGCCATTTCAACAATATACCGATGAGGTTGTAATCCATGACGAACAAACGTTTCACAATCTACATTTCTCTTTTCAGCTTCTGCCTTTATTTTATCAAGGGTTGTTCTTGCCTCCTTATCCATTTTTTCCACAAAGGGCAAGCTCCCAGCCATAGCCATCGATTCGGGACTTATTTCTATTACAGTAAGTGCAAAAAGAGTGCTACGACAATAACCAGAAAGGTTTAATGCCTGATTAGCTACCATCTCGGTGTATTCTGAGACGTCTATGGCCACAAGAATTTTTTCATGCTTACCTAAAGGACACATTTTACAAGTTTCTTTATTCATTTTTCATCCTCCAATTATATTATTTGTTACAGGGCTTTTCCCTAATTATGTTACCCATAAAGACTATTTACCCAAAAAATAACATAGATTTCATGACATCTTTGAAATCTCTGAAATTTCCCAAGAGTGACTTTTCTAAAGAATAAGCATAAGACACAAAATCACCTAAAAGTAAATTCCCATTGATTATATTTTATACATTCTTCTGTTAGATAAACATAACACTTTTTCTCACTGTTAGTGAAAAACAAGTATAAAATAAACCCCATTTTCTACCTAGAATATCCCAAATGTTATAAAATGTCAAGAAATTAATTACCTCCAAAATTTGTTATTATTCTTAAAAAAATACCTCTCAAACCACCTCATTCTTATAGGAATTATAAGGAAGCACTTTTTAATAGGTTGTTAAGACTTTCTTGCTGTTTAAATAAGCTTAAAATTAATAAAAAATTTGATTTATTAATAAAATTGGTGTAAATAATCCCTTGATTAAAGTAGCTTGATTTTTAACCGGGGAATCTTTATGAAAAATAAAATTCCTCCTCTTCGTTTAGTGGCGTGGGAACTAACCAAGGCGTGTAATCTGGCTTGCAAGCACTGTCGGGCCAAGGCCATTACTAAATCTCTTCCAGATGAGTTAAACCATTCAGAAGCAGAGAAAATTCTGGATGATATTGCTAGTTTTGCTCAACCTATTATTATCTTAACTGGTGGCGAACCATTAATGCGAAAAGATGTTTTAGACCTAGCTGCCTATGGCACTGAGAAGGGTTTAAGAATGGTGTTGGCCACAAATGGCACTTTGCTTGATGACATCTGGGTAAAAGAGTTAAAAAAAGTGGGTATAAAGCGGGTGAGTGTGAGTATAGATGGAGCTACAGCCAAAGCCCATGATACGTTTAGAGGTGTAAAAGGAGCCTTTGACCATACAATGGCTGGGATTGAGGCATTGAAAAGAGGAGGGCTTGATTTCCAAATAAATACCACTGTTACTAAAACGAACTTAAATCAAATTTCTGCTATTTCTGATTTGGCTGTTGAACTAGGAGCAGTGGCTTTTCATATCTTTTTATTGGTACCTATGGGCAGGGGCAGTGCCCTTAAAGAAGAAGTGATTACACCCCAGGAATATGAGGAGGTTTTGACTTGGCTAGTAGAGCAGCGAGAAAAACAGCTTATACAGGTAAAAGCTACTTGTGCACCTCAGTATTATCGTATTTTACGACAAAAGGCAAAAGAGAAAAATAAGAAGGTAACCTTTGAAACTTATGGTCTAGATGCAGTAACCAGAGGTTGTTTGGCAGGAATGGGATTTTGTTTTATTGATTCTACAGGTAAAGTGCAGACCTGTGGCTATTTAGAAGTAGAATGTGGGCATGTGCGAAAAGAACCCCTTTCTAAAATCTGGCATGATTCTGAAGTATTTAATAAACTAAGGGACAAAAAACAATATAAAGGTAAATGTGGTAATTGTGAATACTGGCAGGTATGTGGTGGCTGTCGTGCCAGGGCATATGCTATCACTGGAGATTATTTGGCTCAAGAGCCCATGTGTTTGTATAGACCAAAAGGGATAAAGGAGTAGATATGGATGCTATTGATCGCAAAATCATAAATGAGTTACAAACCCGCTTTCCTATTATCTCTCAGCCTTATGCTGAGATAGGGAAAAAGCTGGGTCTCTCTGAAAAGGAGGTATTAAAACGGGTAAAAAATTTAAAGGAAAAAGGTTATATTAGGCGCATTGGAGCCAATTTTAATTCAGATAAACTGGGATTTGTGAGCACCTTATGTGCTGCCAAAGTGCCAAAGGAAAAAATTGCTGAGTTTGCCAAAGTAGTCAATCGGTATAAAGGTGTAACCCACAATTACTTACGTCGGAGTGAATTCAATATTTGGTTTACCTTTATCGCACCCACTATGGATGAAATAGAAGAGGCATTAGAGGAGATTAAAAAAGAAACAGGTGTTCATGAAATATATAATTTCCCAGCTACCAAAACTTTTAAGATTAAGGTAAATTTTAAGGTGTAAATTACAGTTCAATAAACATACATAGAGAGGGAGAAAAGGCATTCATTACTTCTTTTTTGAGTTTTTCAAAATGAGGACAATAATAAAGATGGCTTTCACAATCACAATCACTTACCCCAAAGCCAGGAAAACAGGATAACCGCTGTGAAAGTACTTGAGCTACTTTACATTCAATTTTTTCTGCTGTAATGGAAAACACTATTGCTTGAATTTTAGTCTTCTCTGTTAAATAATCAATATGCCAATATTTCTTCTTTTTGTGGTTTATGTGTCTCTTTAAACGCATTCTCAATCCACATTGGGCTGAACCAATATAGGCATAAAAACCAGGTTTAAATAAAAATCCTCCTAACTTTCCTATAGGAATAAATTTCTTTTTTGGAAGTTCAAAAAGGAGAGAATAAACTCCTTTTTGTCTAGGAATACCTTCCATAACTTACCTTTAGTAAGACATTTTTAAGCTTCTGTCAACTCCGGCGGTAAAAAGTGAGTAAAAGCCCCCCTTGAAAACCGCTTATGAAAAACTTTAATGGTAGGTTTATGGGTCACTAAACGGACAAAAAGGTTCTTTCCTTTAATATTTATTACTTCCCACACCTTACCAGCTAAGATAAAACGGTGGCCTTTTGTAGCCTGAGTGGTGATTTCGCCAATAGACTTTTGGGTTGTAGCTTCTATCACCTTAAATTCTTTGGTATTAGGAATGTTTGAATGAATTAGCCCCTTCTCTCCCATATTCATGAGTTTTTCAGAGGCCCTAAAATTTTTTCCAATTTGTTCTATCCAGCTTTTTTCTGAAAGATGAATTATAATTTTTTCTATAATTTCCTCTGGAGCTAAGGGAGATAGAAGATAAAAAAGCTGTTCTAATTTTAAACCCGCTGGATGTGCAAAAAGAATAGAAAAAATTTGTTGCACTACTACCGAAAAGTCAGGAAGGTAATTCATAGATTCTACTATACCTTTATGAGCTAAAGAGGCATAAAGATTAAAACACTCTGCTTCTGTTTCCTCCTCATAAAAACCTATAGCTACCTGATATTCCTTTTGCCTAGAAGCTCGTCCAATCCTTTGTTGAAAAGCGGAGGGTGTGGGTGGAGGGTAGTAACAAATGGCTACATCAAAATCACCAATATCAATCCCTATTTCTAGGGTGGAAGTGCAAATGCAAATTCCCCAGCGCCATTGTCTTAATAATATTTCTGTTTCTTCACGCAGACGTCGAGATAGGCTGCCATGATGCATGAGCAAACGTTCTTTTGGCCAATATTGAGATAACTGTAAATAAAGCTCTTCTACATCTCTACGGCGATTACAAAATATAATGGCCTTGTGCCACTTTTTTTTCTTTAAAAGATTTATAATTTTATCCCAATCTTTAAAAAGATAGAATTTAAGTAGACGTGGCTGACCTGTCTGAATAACCTGCACAGGACTGAAATATCTCTTTCCTACTTCTTCTGGGTTATACAGAGTAGCAGAAAGGGCAGCAAACTGAGGTGTTGTTTTTAAGTGTTCTTTTAAAAGCCTTCTTAAAAGTATACGAAGCTGATCGCCTCTATAAGTATTATCTAAAAAATGGATTTCATCTATTACTATGGCTTGAATATGCCTCCAGATTTTCTTTTGTCTACATAAAAGAGAATCCAAGGATTCTGGGGTAGTAAAAAGCACCTGGAAAGGATTTTTAGGTAAATAGGGTTTATCGCCAGTCCTCACAATGGCTTTAAAACCACATTTTTTAAATCCCAAATCCAGACGGACTAAAAGATTATTAAGCAGGGCACGGGTAGGAGCGATATAAAGCAAGATTAAAGCATTTGTTTTTTGAGGTATTAATCTTTCTATCAAAGGTACTATCACGGCCTCTGTCTTACCGGTGGCAGTGGGCGAGCAGACTATGACATTTTCTCCTTTTAGAATGTGAGGGATGGTAGCCTCTTGGATAGGAGTTAATCTTCTAAAGCCACCAAAAAACACAGACCAAGTATTTTTAAGACTAGTTTTTAGAGAAACAGTAGGAGTTAATTTGTTCACTTTCTAAGAAACTAAGTCTTTTTCACTCACTCCCAAAACCTGAAGTACTCTTAAGGCAGCAGGCAGTATTTGATGATAAATGTAATAATCGCTGTCTATTTCCTTTAAAGAGACAAATTCAACTGGTTCTGCCCTTTGAGAAATAGAGCCTTGTCCTTTAGTGATAATAAACATAATTAACATCCCTTCCCCTACTTCCATGCCTCTTTCTCTTAATTTCTTAGCAGCCATCACATGAGGCCCTATTTGTTTATAGGTCTCAATAGGTTTAGTTAATTCTTCATAAATAATTAAGTCTTTCAAAAGAATTTGTTTTTGTTTTATGTTTTCAACTACTTCTTTCACATATTGCTTAGCCATCTCTATATCTTTATCCCTTAATACAAATTCTAATACTTTCCTCTGGACTTCCTTGGCCAAGTTACACCAATCCCTTCTCACTGTTTCTAACCCTCTGATCAAAAGCTCTCCTTTTTTATCTATTAAGGCATATCTTTTCTTGGCTGTCCCTGGGGCTGCTCCTCTGGGAATAAAAATGCCTGTTTCATAATATCCCTGCAGGTCGAGTTCCAACATACCTGGGAATTTCTCATTAATATAATCCAAAAACGCCTCTGTAGCCTGTTTTATGTCTCCATCTTTGGTCTTTAAAAACAAAGAATCCGTATCCGCATAAATTACCTCAAACCCTTTATTCTCTGCTTCTTCGATGGTCTTTTTTATCCAGTATCTTCCCAAAGCACTACAACTTTCAGCGCATTCCTTAGAATACCATTTGGAACCTGCAAATCCAAAATACCCATAAGTAGCATTGGCAATAATCTTTAAAGCATACTGCCTATTGTAAAGAACCTTATATTCCAAAGAAGTTTTTTCTGTTTCCTTTAATTTCTTTTTTATCTGACTCCTTTTTTCAATTAATTCTTTTATCACACTGGGAATAAACCCTTCTTTTCTCTGACAAAACCAATAATTTAATCCTGCAACTTTATGACCATTTTCTTCACAACAATCACAATTTAAGGTTTCTGGTGAGATGTTAAAACTGACAATTAGGCTGGGATAAAGAGACCTGAAGTCTAAAATAGCAATCTTTTCATGAATACCAGGCAGAGGTTCTTTTACAAAGCCACCGATATAAGTGATTTTTCTTCTTTTAAGAACTTGTTCATATTTAGGTTGATTGGGAATGATTTCATTTTTCTCACTGGCCTTTCTGGATAGATACCATTCTACTAACTGTCCATAGGTCATCCTGGAAACATCAAACAGGATTTGCCCCACAGTTTTTGTAATTTCAAAGTTTTGAGGTAACAAAATCTCAGCCAATCTATAAGTAAGCTCAGCATCTTTTAAACAATATTCAGCCAATTTGCTCAAATTTTTTCCCTTTCTCCAGGCCTCAAGCATTTCTTGATAATCCACCTCAATTTTTTTGTCTCCCAAAAGTTCACTAGAAACGGCATCCAAGCTCAAAACTTCTGTTTGAAGACTGGGAGATAAAATATTGCTTATAAAGTTAAAAATATCTAAATGCACTATTCCATTCAACCTGGCAGAGCTTATTCTTGCTCTTCGGGTAAACTTTGTTTCGGTCTTATCCCTAGAAACTATTAATTTTACCTTATTTGATTGACATCTATCCATTAACACCTGAAAATCAAAAGAATCACCATAATATGTAACTATAATATCTGGAAGATATTCATTGAATGTCTTTACTATCTTTTGAAGAAGTTCTTTTTCGTCTTTGACCACCTCAACCCAATCAGGATAATCTGACTTTTGGTCAGTAATTACTTTTTTAAACGCCTTTCCATAAAATGAAGCCATTACTATCTGCTTTTCCCCAGCTATTTCTGATGTTTCAATATCAAAGGCCAAAATTTTAAGTTCAGGAATAGATATATCCTCTAAAACCTTTATTTTTTTAGCATTTAAAGCCAAATCCACCTTATAATTGGTATTTAGCTTTTCTCCTTCTATCTCCAGCCAGCAATTTCCATCAATTCTTTTATCCATTAAAAATCTACGATAAAAATTTATGCTATATTCATATTCTTCAATAATTGAACCCGTACCCCCTCTATTCTTTTCTAAGACTTTAATAAAATCCCTTATTTTTTGAGTATGTTGAGGGAGGAAACAAGTGATTTTTAAAAATTCTTTTAGTTCTCCATTTAATTTTTTTTCTATTTTTTCAATCCCTTTGACTGAAATATTTTTCCCTTTAAGAATTTCTTCTATATCTTTTTGAGCCTTTTTAATATCCTTAGGAAAGACAAAAAAATAGGGATTACTTTGCACAAAGACAACCACATTTTTACCATCGGCAGTCTTTCCCCAAAGTCTTATCTTTAAACCTTTCTTTTCAGTAATATAATCTATATCTAAAAGAAAGAACCTTATTTTCATGACAAATTTATTCCTTATCCAAAATCTTTCTGATTTTTCGTGATAATTCCTTCAAAGTAAAAGGCTTCTGGATAAAACCATCACATCCACGTTCCAATATTTCTTTTATTTCATCATTCATACTATATCCACTAGAAAGGAGAACCTTTATGTCTGGGTTTATTTTTTTTAACATATCGTATATCTCTCCACCACCTATATCTGGCATAACCGTATCTAAGATGACCATATCAATTTGTTCATTTTTCGCTCTATAGATCTCAATAACCTCCTTACCACTTTTGGCTATTAAGACTTTATATCCTAGGGTTTCTAACAACTCCTTGCCTGTCTTAATTATCATTTCTTCATCATCTACAAAAAGAATAGTTTCACCACCTTTTAACACCCCTTCTGCTAATTTCTCCTGCTTTATGGCTTCTTTTTCAGAAGCGGGAAAGTAAATGTTAAAAGTAGTTCCTCTACCTTTCTCACTGTATACAGTGATAATACCACCATGGTTCTTGATGATTCCATAAGCAGAAGCTAGGCCCAATCCCGTACCCCGATTTCCTTCTTTGGTGGTAAAAAATGGTTCAAATATTCTTTGTTTGGTTGTTTCATCCATACCAACACCGGTATCCGTCACAGAGATCTTCACATATGGACCAGGTTTTACCTTAAATGGCCTCACATAATTCTCATCAAGAGTGATATTTTGAGTTTCAAGGTATAACTCTCCACCTCCAGGCATGGCCTGCCAGGCATTGATATAGAGATTTAAAAGCACCTGTTCTATCTGCCCCACATCTACTTCCACTGTCCAAATATCTTTTTGAAATTTAGTATAAATCTTAATTTGCCTTTTAGTCTGAGCAAACATATCAGAACTTCTCTTTACCACCTTATTTAAGTCAGTAGGTTCCACCTGAAATTTACCCCCTCTGGCAAAGTCCAAAAGCTCTTGGCTCAACTTTGCTCCCTCTTGAACAAGATGTTCAACGTTTTTCAATTTTTCATAATCAGGGTGGCTGGGATTCTTATTAAGGAGGATTAAAGAAATATTTCCCAAAATGCCCATAAGGAGGTTATTAAAATTATGAGCAATCCCTCCTGCCAAAGTTCCTAGAGACTCCATCCTCTGGATTTTATGAAGTTGGGCTTCAAGACGTTTCTTTTCTTCTTGGGCACGCTTTATTTCACTGAGATCTGTGACTACAGCATAACTTCCACGATAAACCCAATTTTCAAATATAGGTGATGCCGACATCAGAGTGGGAACTTTTTTGCCTGATTTTGTAGTCCATGTGAGTTCATATTGTGATGGTTCACCTCGGCGACGCTTTGCAAGTTCTTTTTCTAATATCTCCCGATTCTTTTCATCAAATAATTCTCTTATGTTCTTACCAATCAACTCCACCTCGCTATATTCAATCATCTCACACAAACGGGGATTAGCAAATGTTATATATCCCTTTTCGTCAATGGCAACAAATCCCTCATTTATCCGAAAGATGAGTTCGCGGTATTTTGCCTCAGATTTTCTTAATGCCTCTTCTGCCTGCTTACGTTGGGTGATATCTTGCTGAAAAACCATAAAACCCATGATATCTCCAACCTCATACCGCAAAGCAGAAACTGAGCAATCTAGTATTATAATCTTTCCATCCTTACAAATGAACTCCACTTCTTGCCGATGGTGTCCTCTTTCAAGTAAAATAGGAAACTGTTCGTCAAATATCTTTTTGGAGGTCAAGGTAAAAAAATCAGAAATGCATTTTCCGAGAACTTCTTCTTGTAAATATCCACTGACTTTTAAGGTAGCATCATTTGTTTGAAGTATATTGCCCTTGGTGTCAATGATATATATAAATTCCGGTGCCGATTCAAAGAAGAACCTAAACCACCTTTCCCTCTCTTGTAACACTTCCTGTGCCTGTTTATGTTTAGCGATTTTTTCCTTTAAATTCTCGTCCTTTTGTTCTAATTCTTCATCAGATGTTTTTTTGACCATTAATGGAGACCTCCTGAACTTTCTAATAAAGGGAACTTTTTATCATATTTCTTTAGGAAATGCACACTTTATCTCTTAAAGAGAGAGTTGTCCTCCAGAAAAAAATCCTAAAAAGAAGGTAGCCCCTATAACCTAAATAAAAAATTACAAAGCAATCAATTTTTTGTCAATGGGATATAATTCCAACCTCAGGGCTACATTAAAGTCAGGCCATAAGTAATTTAAAAAAATCCAAATGCCAAAATAAAATCCAAATGTCTAAATGCCAAAACATTAAATCAGTGAGTAGTGAAATAGTGAGGGAATGAAATAGCCAAATGTAGTGGAATTGGGGTCTAACCTACAAAATACAGTTAAGAAAATAGAAAACGGAAAACAGAAATTCCCAATTCCCAGTTCCAACGTGTTAACTTGCAAACTTTCTAACTTACAACTTTGTAAACCTGCATAAAGAAGGAAAGGGAAACGGGAAATAGAAAATAGAAATTCCCAATTCCCAGTTCCTAATTCCCAATTCTAACGTCCCAACGTTCTAACGTGCAAACGTGTAAACGTGCTAACGTTCCAATTTGACAGAAGGCGATTTTGCATTTTTCAATTTGCATTCTGCATTGAGCCATTGCGCTTAACATTTGGATCTCCGTTAAAATTACTTTGACGAAGTCCTGTGTTGGGTTATTTTTCTACTTGTTTTTTTGAAAACAATACTTTATAATTGGCTTAATTTTTATAAATTTTTATGGAGGAGGTTCCTAATGGAGGACTTTAGATGGCGCAGGTTTTTGATTGGTGTTTCTCTTTTTGTGTTTGTGGTTTCTTTGTTGGGAGGGTGTTGTTTTCCTACTAAAAAGTATGAAGAGGCCATAAAAACCATCCAAGAGGAAACTGCAAAGGCTGAAGCTGCAGCAAATAAAGCAGAGACAGCTGCTTCTAAGGCTCAAGCAGCTGCGGAAAAGGCTTGCTCTTGTGCGGAAAAGGCTTGTGAGTGTGCTAACAAAGCTGAAGCAGCGGCAGTGAAAGCCGAAAGATGTGCCGAAAAGTGTGAAAGAACATTTGAAAAAGGATTAAGGAAATAATACTATTGATTTGTGCTCCTTCTTGTTATGTCTAGCGGAATACCTTTTTTTTCTTTGAGGGCCTGGTGGAGAAAAGAGAAGTTTATTTTCTCTCCAAGGCCCAAAGAAATAGCTTTTTCAATACCATATTTAGTTAAATTCCCTATTTTGTTATAAATGTCAGGATGGACTTCTACATAAATCCTCCCTTTTTCAAATCCAAACTTTACTGGTTGATATATAATCTTTACAGGCATTCCTATTTTCACTAGGCGAAAAAGCTCTTTTATATCTTCAGGATAAAGCCGGATACAACCATGACTAACTAGTCTTCCTATTCCCCAAGGAGAATTGGTTCCATGGATACCATAGCCATTCCCTAATCCTATCCAAAAACTTCCTAGGGGATTATCTGGACCAGGTGGGATAAAGGTTCTTCCTTGGTAATTATCTCGTAAACCAGGTGGGATTTCCCAAGTAGGATTTGTCTTTTTGTCTAAGACCTTGAAGTTGCCAAAGGGAGTGGGAGATTCTTGGACACCAATGCCAACAGGGTATGTTTTTACCAGACCCTGTTTGGGTAAATACAAGAAAAGCCGGAATTCAGGAATATTTAATACTATTCCTTTTTTATAAAAGAATGGTAAAACCCAGCGTGTAGGGATTATGATAGTTTTTCCCACTGAGGGCAACCAAGGGTCTATTTGGGAATGAAGCAACATCAACTCTTGATATCCAAGGTCATAGTATCTAGCAATGTCAAGCATGGTTTCTCCTTCTTCAATCTGATGCTTTTGGTAAACCCCTATTACAGTTAATGCTTGGGGATCCATTTTCCCTTTTGGCATCCTATATGAATAGGCCCCACTCCCATATACCAGAGAAGGGATAAAAATAAAGAAACATAGAAAATCTACCCACTTCATTATTTTCTATCCTTTTCCCTAAATTGTTCAGAAATTTTACCAAACCGACGTTCTCGCCTTTGGTATTCTTTCAAGGCCTCTATAAATTGGAAACGGTTAAAATCAGGCCATAAAATAGGTGTAATATAAAATTCGGCATAAGCCGATTGCCAGAGTAAAAAGTTGCTTAAGCGGAATTCACCACTGGTTCTAATGATAAAATCTGGGTCAGGCAATCCCTTTGTCCATAAATACTGACTGAAAATTACTTCGTTAATTTCATCAGATTTAATATTCCCTTGCTTGACATTTTCTATCAATACTTTAACAGCATGAATAATTTCCTGACGACCACCATAGCTTATAGCCAGATTGAGTATCATAGTTTGACATTTGGCTGTATTTTTAATTACCTTTTGCAAGACTTCATAAGTATCTGGAGGCAAGAGTTTTAAATCACCGATAGCTATGAGACGGATGTCCTGTTTAACTAAATTTTCCCATTCTCCTTCCAAATAATTTTTTAATAGTTGCATTAAAACAGCTATTTCTTCTTGAGGTCTTTGCCAGTTTTCATAAGAGAAGGTATAGAGAGTAATTACCTTTATACCTATTTCTCGGGATACTTCCACAATTTCTTTTGCCCTCTTGATTCCCTCCCTATGTCCAGCAATACGGGGAAGTTCTTTTTTTTTCGCCCAGCGTCCATTACCATCCATAATAATGGCCACATGAAGGGGTAGTTTATATAACCCTAGTGTTCTTATATTTTTCATAATTTTTAACCACTCGTTCCCTAACTAAATTGGCTAATGTATTCTTGTCCTGCTCAGTATAATGCGTAACATCTATAGGTTTGTCAATAACAATAATTGCTGCGCCTGGTTTAATATGTTTACTTGAACGGGGTAATATCTCAAAGGTCCCGATAATAGTCACTGGCACAATAGGAACACCTGCCCTTAAGGCTAGTATGACACCACCTGATTTAAACGACCCTATTGTGCCATCATAACTCCGCGTTCCTTCTGGAAAGACCACAATAGAATAACCTTTTTTTAAAAGTTCCAATGCCTTCAAAAGGGCAACATAGGCTGCCTTGGGACTCTCCCTATCTACAAAAATAGTTCCACAAGCCTTTATTCCCCAGCCCAATATAGGAATATAGAAAAGGCTTTTTTTGGCCATCCATTTGAATTGAACCGGTAGATAGGCCATGAGAGTGAAAATATCATACTGACTTTGATGGTTAGCTGCAAAGACATAAGGTTTTTGGGAATCAATATTTTCTAAACCAATAATTTTTACCTTGACCCCACTTACCCAAAGGATAGTTTTTGACCAAAAACGGGCAATCAAATGAGGGACATTGCGTTTTGTCCAGGGTAACAAGCTAGCAATTTGGGCAGGAGGATAAAGAATGCAGGTTATTATGGCTATCCATAAAAAGATAAAAAAGGAGCGTAGCATAGGATTCTAATCTGTTAAACATTTAACAAAAACTTTTCTATGTCTAGGGCCATCAAATTCACAAAAGAAAATTCCCTGCCAAGTGCCCAAGATTAAATTACCTCTTTCCACCATCACTGTTACTGAAGAACCAATAATACTAGCCTTAATATGAGCAGGAGAATTTCCCTCAAAATGTTTATAGTTTGCCGTCCAGGGAACTACTTGGTTGAGGATGCTTAAAATATCTTCTTGAACACTGGGGTCAGCATTTTCATTAATAGTTATCCCTGCAGTAGTATGAGGCACATATATCAAACACAAACCTTCTTTTATCCCTGATTCCTTTACGATTTTGCCAATTTTTTCTGTAATATCAACAAATTGGGTCTTCTTATTGGTGTTGACATAAATTACTTCCGGCATATAATTAACCTCCTTAAAATTAGCCAATTTATTACCTTTACAAGTGGGACATTTTATCTTTCTCCTGCTAAAACTAATTTTAGCCCAATGCCCTTCTCCATTGCAAGCCCTGACGGTTTTGTCTTGCCTAGGCTTTACCTCTGCCCGGTATTAACTTGATTCATAAAATGGAAATTTGAGGAAGGTTCTGTATTTACTCCTTGCCTTGCCATGTAACTTTTATTTTTATTCTCTACTAAGTATTACTTCATCCTTTCCGTCTTTTTCTGACAGAAATACATCTATTCTTTCTTCTTTGGCGGTAGGCACATAGAGGCCAACATAATTGGTCATAATAGGTAATTCACGATGATTTCTATCAATAAGCACTGCTACTTCTATTTTTTGGGGTCTTCCAAAATCCATGATAGCATCCATCGCCGCTCTAATAGTGCGACCAGTGAAAATTACATCATCTACTAATATTATATTCTTTTCATTTACACTAAAAGGGATGTTGGTCTTTTTTAGAACAGGTTGATAAGTTAAACGTGTCCAGTCATCTCTATAAAGATTAATATCCAAAGTACCTAAAAGAGGGGTCTGTGCTTCAGTATGACTGATTATATTCTTTAACCTTTCTGCTAAATAAGCACCACCAGTATGGATACCAATTAAGACTAGATTTTTCACTCCTTTATTGTGTTCTAGAATTTCATAAGCAATTCGCATCAAGACCCTTTTCATTTCTTCTTCATTCATAATAGTCTTGATCATATTATTCCTATCCCTCGTTTAATATTTTTTCTAAACGTTCAAAATTGACATGTTTACGCACCAGGGTCAAGCCTTTATCTACCTTTTCTTTTTCTTTCAGACTCAAGCGAGCAGCAATATCTTGAATCCTTTGGGCAACAAAATAGGTATTTTCTCTTACTAAAATAATAGGTACCCCTCGCTGCTCTGCCTTAGAGATAATAATTTCATTAGGCATAAGATTGCCAGTAAGGACTAAACACTGCACGCCTTGTTCAATAGAGATCAATTGAATGTCTGCCCTATCTCCTCCTACTATCACACAAGCATTAGGAGTTCGTCGTAAATATTCTACAAACTTGTCTACTTCCATTCCCCCAATTAAGTAATTTTGCACAAAATTATATAGGGATTCTTGCCCACAAATTACCCTTCCTCTCAATCTTTCGCTCAATTCAGCCACTGTTATAGACGTAAGAAAATTGTCATAAGGAATACAACCTAGCACAGGGATACCCTGTTTTTCTAGCCAAGGGATAACCAGTTCATCAATATCTGGTTTTTGTTCTTCTCTTACCCAGTTTATAATTATTCCCAAGAGTTTTTCCCCTAAACCCCCTTTTACTTCGCCTACACCGTCTAAAAAGACTTCTCCTGTATATTTATTTACTAAAAGCACTTTGGCATTTAATTCTTTTATGATTTTAAATCCAGAGATACCTAAAAAACTTCCCAGCCAGATAGTTTCAGCTCCTCCCACTAAGACAATATCCTTATTTTGGGCAACAGTCTCAAATGCCCTTTTTACTTGGGGCATAGGGTCCTCCATCTCACCTCTTAATCTTTTTACCATCAATTCATAAGTCAAGATTACCGGACACAAATTTTTCACATCCTCCTTTAACCCCAAACTCTGATAAACAAAATAAGCCAGTTTATCTGTAACAATATTTTCTTCTGTTTTAAAAGGTATCTTACCCAGTGGTTTAAAATACCCTACTTTTAGGCCCTTATCTAGAAAATACCGGCCCAATCCCAAAGTAATTAAACCCTTGCCTGAAAAGCCTACTGTAGAGCTAATATAAATTACTTTCATTTTTTACTCCTTTTTTATAGTTAATCGGGCATCTACAGCTATACATCCCTTTGTTTTTACCAAAAATGGATTGATTTCTGCCTCTACAATCTCTGGGAAGTCTAAGGCCATTTGATTTAAGGCTAGAATCCCTTCTGCTAAAGCAGAGACATCGGCTGGAGGCTCGCCTCTTATACCCCTTAAAAGAGGATAAGTCTTTATCTCTCTTATCATTTCCAATGCTTCTCTTTTTCCAATTGGGGCAATGCGAAAACTCACATCCTTCAATACTTCCACATAGATACCTCCCAATCCAAACATCAACAATGGGCCAAATTGAGAATCACGAGTAAAACCAATAATGGTTTCTTTTACTTCCTGAATCATTTCTTGGACAGAAACACCATAAATGGCTGCCTTGGGGACCTTTTCGCTTACTTTTAACATGATTTCCTCAAATGCCTCTTCCACTTCCTGAGGGGTCTCTAATCCCAAAATAACACCCCCTACATCTGTTTTATGAGAGATATTAGGTGAAACCACCTTTAATACTATAGGAAATTTCATGCTTTTAGCTGCTTCTACAGCATCTTCTTTTGTTCTAGCCAACTTAGTTTGAGGAAAGCTAAATCCATAGGCCATAAGAATCTCTTTAGCCTCAGTCTCTGTGAGATGAAATCTGCCCTGTCTTTTTGCCATCTCCAGAAGATACCGCACCCTGCCCCTATCGGCCTGGACTGGAAAATATGTGGATAAAGGTTGAGAAAGCCAATGCTGCCTTTGCCACATCCTTTCTAAGGCACTTACTGCATCTTCAGGACAGAGATAATTGGGGACTCCATGTTTTTTGAGATAATTTACTCCTTTTTTCACTTGTAGCTGACCCATGAATGAACAAAGGATAGGTTTTTTTGTTTTTTGGGCATGTTTTGCCACTACTTTGGCAGTCTCTTCCACTTCAATGGTAGCAGTAGGGGTTAAGAGCACTATAACCGCATCAATATTTGAAGCCTCTAATAAAACTTTTAAGGCATTATCATATCTATCAAAATGGGCATCTCCAATGATATCTACGGGATTAACAATGGAGGCCACTGGGGGCAAAAAAGAACGTAGTTTTTGAGCTGTTTTGCTATTTAATCGCACTAACTGCAAGGCCGACTGGTCGCAAGCATCAGCAGCTACAATCCCTGGTCCACCAGAATTAGTGAGAATAGCTACTCTGGGTCCTTTTGGTAAGGGCTGATTTGCAAAGGCCAAGGCATAGTTAAATAATTCGTTAACAGTCTTTGCTCTAATAATTCCACTCTGCTTAAAGGCTGCTTGATAAGCAGACTCCGAGCCAGCAAGAGCACCTGTGTGGGAAGATACAGCCCTTGCCCCGGCAGAAGTAACACCAGCTTTAATCATAATTATAGGTTTTTTCTTGGAAACTTCTTGAGCTACCTGAATAAAAGTGGCACCATTTTCTACCCCTTCTAAATACCCCAAGATTACCTTGGTATTTTCATCTTCTCCTAAGGCAATGAGCATGTCAATTTCAGAGATATCTGTCTTATTGCCTAAACTGATAAACTTAGAAAAACCAATCTTTTCTCCCAGGACCCAATCTAAAATGGCCACACACATGGCTCCCGATTGAGAAAAAAAGCCAATTTCCCCTTGTTCCGGCATGCCAGCGGCGAAGGAAGCATTCAATTTAGAATAAGTATCAATAAGACCTAGACAGTTTGGACCTAGAAACCGCACTTTATTTTCTTTAGCCAGTGTTTTTAGCTCTTGTTCAAATCTTGCACCTTTAGCTCCTGTTTCTTTAAAGCCTGCAGAAATAACTATGGCAGCTTCAATATTTTTTTCTCCACAAATTTTAATACTCTCTAAAACTTCTAATGGTTTAACAGCAATGATAGCCAAATCCACTGCCTCAGATATTTCTTTTAGAGAATGATATGTCCTTAAGCCTAAGATTTCATTTGCCTTAGGATTTATGGGGAAGATTTTACCTGGATACTCATATTTCAAAAGATTTTTTACTAAAATGTGACCTATTTTCCCTTCATGGGTAGAAGCACCAACAATGGCTACTGATTTGGGGTTAAAGAGCTTTCTCAATAACATAACTATATTTTCCTCTAAGTTTCTGATTTTTCACTTATTTCTTCTCTGCCCATTAGTGTCAATAAGGCCTTATTATAAGCTGCCAAAACATCTCTTTGGGAAAGAAACCCTACCAATTTTTTAGGATTATTGGGATCCGTCACTGGTAAACGTTCAATATGGCGATATCTCATTTTTTCCATAGCTGTTTCTAAGTTTTCTTCTGGAGTAATAGTAACAACCTCCTTGGTGTCTAGGTCTTTTACCCTGATGTGGTCTTTAGGGCCTTCTTCTGCCAGCATTTTGCGGAAGTTTTGAAAGGAAATAATTCCACACAACTCTCCTTTGCCGTTAACCACTGGGAAACAAGTATGTTTTTTATCTCGCACAAAGGCCAGAAATTCTTTAAAGGTCATATCTTCGGGAACTACTACCACATCTGGTGTCATAGCATTCTTTACTTTAATAGAAGCAAGAATATTCCTTTCATGTCCAGCATGTAAATCAATACCTTGTTGTTTTAACTCATAGGTATCAATGGATTCCCGACTAAAGGCATAGGCTACTAATAAACCAGTAATAGAAGCAAAAAGAATAGGCAGAATAATATAATAATCCCCTGTCATTTCAAAGGCCAAAAACACCGCAGTAACCGGGGCATGAGTGAGGGCAGCTAGAAAGGCACCGATACCTACGGCTGCATAAGCAGGGTAGGCAGCCGTAATCTGGGGGAAAAAATGGTGAACCACGGCACCAAAAGCTCCTCCAGCCATAGCCCCAATAAAAAATGCCGGTGAAAACATACCACCTACCCCACCGGAGGCTAAGGTGATAGCAGTAGCAATTATTTTTAAAAATACCAATATAATCATCAATTGAGCTGACATTTCTGCATTTAAAACCCTTTGCACTTGCTCGTAACCCACCCCAAAAATTTGTGGGAAAAACATACCAATTAGGCCAACCATAAAAAGACCAATAAAAGGTTTGGAATAAGGCGAACAAGGCATTTTTCGGAAATAATCCTTAGTTTTGTAAAAGATGCGTATAAATAAATAGGCAAGTAAACCAATAACTGCCCCTAAAAAAATGTAAAAAAATAGCTCCCAAAGACTAACAAAGGTATAAGGAGGCATTTTAAAGGCAGTTTGATTACCAAAAAGGGCACGAGCGGTAATGGTGCCCATGCCAGAGGAAACTACTACAGGCATAAAATTAGTAAGTTCAAAGTCACCCAAAAGCACAATTTCCAAAGCAAAAAAAAGCCCTGCAATAGGAGCGTTAAAGACAGCAGCAATAGCTCCTGCTGCACCACAAGCAATAAAGGTGCGTCTTCTTTGTTCTGAAGCCACAAAAAAACGGCTAATACTAACGCCCACTATACCCCCTATTTGAGCGATAGGACCTTCTTGACCAGCACTTCCTCCTAAACCCAAAGTAACAATAGAAGCAGATATTTTGGCAAGTGCTTCTCTAATTCTGATTATTCCTCCCTTTAAATTAACATTCACCAAAAACTCCGGAAAGCCATAGCCATAAATAGAGGGAGAAGATATTTTAGCCAGTAAAAAAAGGAGGAAGGCCACTATAAGGGGAATAAAGGCAATAATGGGATGTAAAAAAAGAGAAGATTGACCAAAATGAAGAAGAGGCAAAAAACAGCTATGCCATAAAAATCCAATAACTTTCATAAATACATAACTGCCTAAGGCAGCTAACACACCAATGATAAAGGCAACTAGAACCAGAAATACATATTCAGGTAACTGCAGTTTCCGAACTAGGCGGACAATTATGCGTCTGACGGTGCTAATTTCCATTCTATACCAATGATAACCAAGTTAAAGAAAAAAACAAGGTAAAATTTGTCCCAAAATCCGCAACCTCTTTTTGGATAAAATTCCAACCTGCCCGACGGCCGTGTCTGCCGACAGGCAGGCAGGTGGGCCTGCCTGCCGTCAGGCCAATTTTTTATTCTATTTTAATTGAGGTTAGCCATTGAAAGAAAAAACGGTTTTTGGAATAAAATAAGCCGGGAATTTGGAGTAAAGACATTCTTTGCTCTTTCAGCAAGATGTATGTGCTTTTTTCTTCAGTCATTAAGTATCAAAAATGATGGTTTTATTCTCATATACCAATATTCTATTTTCTAAATGTAATTTTATAGCCCTAGCTAAGACTAGTTTTTCTATATCTCTTCCTTTACGGATTAAATCTTCTACTGAATCCCTATGGCTAACTCGAATCACATCCTGCTCGATAATAGGTCCAGCATCAAGTTCCGGGGTGACATAATGACTGGTAGCACCTATAATTTTTACTCCTCGTTCTCTAGCCTGATGATAAGGTCTAGAACCTACAAAAGCAGGCAGAAAAGAGTGATGGATATTAATAATCCGATTAGGATAATGAGCGATAAATTCAGAAGTGAGAATTTGCATATATCGAGCAAGGATTATCAAATCTATATGGTGTTTTTTTAAAACAGCTAATTCTTGCTTTTCTATATCTGATTTTGTTTCTGGTGTAATGGGGAAAAAATAAAAAGGAATACCAAAGGTTTCAGCTACTGGGCGTAAATCAGGATGGTTGCTAATGATAAGTTTGATATTGGCAAGTATTTCTCCTGAACTATGCCTTAATAAGATTTCATATAAACAATGAGGTGCTTTGGAAACAAAAATAGCTACATTAGGCACATAATCAGTAAAACATAACATCCACTTCATTTGAAATTGCTGGGCCAAAGGACTAAATGCTTCAGGTATTTCTTTTCTTTCTAAATCAAAATCATCTAATTCCCATTCAATCCGCATAAAAAACTGCCCCTTTTCAGTATCTGTATATTGATCAGCATGGACAATATTGCCATTATGTTCATAAATAAACTGGGAAATGGAGGCTACTATTCCTTTTCTATCAGGGCAGGAAAGTAATAAGATAGCATGATTTGATAACGAACCCACTTTTACCTCTTTATTTTTACTTTTAAAATATCATGCCATGTAATAAAGTTTTTATCAACCTAAATAAAATTGACATTTTTTAAGATACTTGTAATATTGAACCCTAAAAGGAGGCTATATGTGGTTTTCCCAATTTGATAAAAGTATGATTTATCAGATGATTATTCATGCTGGTCCTATGGCCAAATTGGTTTTAATTCTCCTTACCCTTATGTCTGTATTTTCATGGACAGTGATGATTAACCGCTGGTTGGTGTTCAAAAAAGTTAATAAACAAGGAAGGAAATTTTTAGAAATTTTCTGGCGCATGGATGATTTTAAACTCATCTTTGCCGATGCTAGAAAATATAAAAAGGCACCTCAGGCGGTAATTTTTCAATCAGCATTTTCAGAATTAAAAAAGTGGACAACAAATAATCCTTCCTTAACCACAATAGATAATAAAACCATTTTAGAAAGCTGTATAGAGGTCATGCGAAAATCATCCCAGAAAGAATATCTGCGTTTACGACAGGGACTGGGGTTTTTAGCTACAGTAGGTAATACTGCTCCCTTTATAGGTCTATTTGGCACTGTTTGGGGAATTATGCGGGCCTTTCATGACATCGGTTTACGAGGTTCTGCTTCTTTAGCTGATGTAGCTCCTGGTATCTCTGAGGCCTTAATAGCTACTGCCTTTGGACTAGCAGCCGCCATACCAGCAGTAATAGGATATAATCATTTTACCCAGCAATTATATGAGCAAAGAACAGGGATGGAAATGTTTATGACCGATTTGCTTAATCGTATAAAAATAACTTATTGGAGCAAAGGACATGAGGGTGTTTGATAATGATGAAAACCTTATGTCAGAAATAAATGTTACTCCTTTAGTTGATGTGATGCTTGTTTTATTAATCATTTTCATGATAACCGCACCTATGCTTACCTATGGAGTCAAAGTGAATTTACCCACTACTACTTCTAAACCCATTCCCACTAAACAAGAACCACTTCTTATCACCGTGGATAAGAATAAAAATGTTTTTATTGATCAGTATAAGATACCATTGAAGAAACTCAGGAAAAAGTTAAAGCCTATTATTAAAGCTAATCCCAAAAGGAATGTCCTTTTACAAGCGGACCAAAGAGTCTCTTATGGTTATGTGATGCAGGTTATGGCTGAGATAAAATCAGCTGGTGTAGAACGGCTGGGTTTGGTAACCAAACCTTTAAAAAAGAGGTGATGTCTTTTTTGCTCAATGCTTCATATAAATTCTCATTTTTCATTTCTCTTAGCATTCATTTTTTTATTTTGTTTTTTATATTTTTTGTCTCAATAGAACATAAACAATATCTAAATCTCTCACCAATTTATCAAGTAAGGCTAGTTGAAATGCCTGGTTTAACAAAAGCAGGAGTAAATAAACAAAAGACAAAGGTTCGGTCAAAAAAAAGAATTGTGACTAAAAAAACGCAAGTTTCTAAAGCCAAGAAGAGTAAGGTTGGGGTATCCCAAAAAACAGGACGAAAAAAAGTCCAAACTTCCAAAGTAATTTCATTAAAGAAAAGCAAGTCCAAATCTAAATCAAAGAAAATCTCAGAACAGGCTTTAGTAGCAAAAAAAATAAAGGCCATAGAAAAACAGGTAAAAGAAAAAGAGAGGAGAGAGATAATTCCTAAAGAAGTGGCTAAAATTGCTCAGGAAATTAGAGAAGGTGGTGCTGGAGGAGTAATCGGGGGATTTGTAAATGGAAAATTTACAGGAAGGGAAATTAGTTTGAGTTTTCAACTTTATCATGCCCAAATCGAGGAACGTATTATGAAAAATTGGATTTTACCTACTTTTCTACTAAAAAAACAACTGGCCTTGGAAGCCATAGTGATAATTAGAATCCGCCGGGATGGGCATATTACAAAAATAAAGTTTGAGAAGAAATCAGGAAATAGCATTTTTGATCGTTCCGTAAAGGAGGCTATAAAAAATTCTGACCCTTTATTTCCTTTACCAAAAGATTATACTCAACCTTATTATGAAGTAGGATTCAGATTTAAATGGCCAAAAGGAAGAATAGGATGAAAAAAATTATTTTTTTCGTTATTTTAATAATATGGCCTAGGATAGGACATAGTTTAGTTTATATTGATATTAACACTCCAGGGCAACAAAAAATTCCTATTGCTATTAGCCCCTTTGTAATTAAAGGTGATAAACAAATAGGTTTAGAGGCACAACAGATTTTTCAAAAAGATTTGGAATATACAGGTTTTTTTAATATTTTAAGCCCAGAGATATTTTTAGAAAATATACCCACTCTAGAAATTGATTTTAAAAAATGGCAGCTTATCGGAGCATACCTTGTAGTGAAAGGCAAATTGGAAATCACACCCCAAGTGATTAATTTAGAGATGCGTCTTTATGATGCATCCCAAGGAATAATGCTGGTAGGAAAAAGATATCAAGGGAAGAAAAACGCATTGCGTTTTATGGTGCATAAGTTTGCTGATGCTATGATGGAAGCACTCACTGGTGAACCAAGCATTTTTCAGACCAAAATTGCTTTCGTGTATAAATCCAATAATATTAAGGAAATTTTTGTTACTGATTTTGATGGTTATAATCCTCATCCATTAACTAGATTCAAAACCATATGTTTAAGTCCTAAGTGGCACCCTAATGAAAAAAAACTTCTTTTTACTAGTTATAAAAAGGGGAAGCCAGAAATTTACCTTCTGGATTTAGCCAAAGGAAAAGCAAAAAGGCTTATCTATCATTCTAACTTGAATATCACTCCTGCTTGGTCACCTGATGGAAATAGAATTGCTGTTACCTTAGCCCAAGGTAAAAAACAAGGAATTTATTTAACAAACAAACACGGTAAGATAATCAAGTGTTTAGTGGAATCAGAGGGCATCAATGTTTCCCCTACCTGGTCACCTGATGGTAAAAAACTGGCCTTTGTCTCAGACCGAGGAGGCACCCCTCAAATTTATATCTTAAATTTGGCTTCTAATAAAATTCGGCGGATTAGTTTTAGCGGTAGTTACAATACTTCTCCTGCTTGGTCACCTAAAGGTGATTTTATTGCCTATGCGGGTTTGAAGGATGGACATTTTCAAATATTTGTGGTAAGCATGGACAGTGGTGAAATAAGACAATTGACATTTGGCGAAGCAAATCACGAAAGCCCAAGTTGGTCACCAGATGGTCATTTTTTGGCTTATAGTCAAAATGAAAAAATTTACATTTTGAGATTGACAGATGGCTCGTCCTTTCCTATTTTGTCATTAGCAGGAGGACAGTTGCAACCAAGTTGGTCACCAAGATTAAAATAAAATAGGAGGAGGTAGAGATGAAAAGAGGAATTTTAGTTTTGGTATTAAGCTTAATGGTAGTTTTTCCTTTAGGGTGTGCCAAAAAAATGGTGGAAAAACCTGTTAGTGTGCAGCCTGAGCAAATTCAACCCTTAGAAGAAGTAAAACCTCCGGAAGAAGGAAAGGTAGTAGGGATGAAAGAAGAAGCAATAACCGAAGAAGAACTAGCTAGACAGCAAAAAATCCAAATAGAAGAAACATTAAAAGAAGAGATGGCTAAATTCGAAAATGAAGACATTCATTTTGATTTTGATAAGTATTACATCCGTCCAGATGCAGCAGAAATATTAAAAAAGAAGGCACAATGGCTAAAAGAGCATCCAGAAGTGCATCTTCTTATTGAAGGGCATTGTGATGAAAGAGGAACAGAAGAATACAATTTGGCATTAGGAGAGCGGAGGGCGAATAGTGCCAAGGAGTTTTTAGTTAGTTTAGGCATTGACCCTAAACGTATTTCTATCATAAGTTATGGAGAAGAACGTCCGGTAGACCCTAGAAGTTGTGAAGAAGCTTGGGCTAAAAACAGAAGGGACCATTTTGTAATCATTTCCTATTAGGCCAACCAAGATGAAAAAAGAAATTTTTCTTATTGGGTTTTTATTTTTTATGGGTTGTGCTACCCAAAAAGATTTAGCCCGCATAGAACAGCACTTGGTGTATTTAAATGGGAAAATAGAAGACCTAGAAAAAAATCAACAAAAAATAGAAAATATTATTTCTTCCCAGCAGGCGGATTTATTAGTTCAAGTGGGCCCATTGCAGGATAAAATAAAGGAGTTAATGGGACAAAGAGAAGAAACTGTTTATGAATTACAACAATTATCTCGACGAATAGAAGAAACCAACAAAGAAATAGAGCGTTCAGAAAAACGATTAGCTGAATTAGAAGCAAAATTGGAAAAAACAATAAAGATGATGGAAGAAAAGTCAATTCCTTCTTCAAAGACGCAAAAAGAAGAATGGTTGTATAAAAAGGGGTTAAATCTTTTTCGCCAAAAAGAATATGAAAAAGCAAGAGAAACGCTTAATCAATTTCTAAAACTCTATCCCCTTTCTCCTTTAGCTGGAAATGCTCAATTTTGGCTAGGAGAAGCCTATTTTGCCCAAAAAAAATATGAAGAGGCCATCTTGGCCTACCAAAGGGTGATAAAGAATTATCCTAAAAATATCAAAGTGCCCGCTGCTTTATTTAAACAAGGGAAGGCCTTTGCCATGCTTGGTGATAATGAGACAGCACAGATTTTATGGAAACAAGTGATAAAAAAATACCCCAAAACAAAGGAGGCAAATCTGGCGCAGCAGGCATTGAAAAAGATAAAGAAATAAAGATTTTTCCAAGTAAAGAATGCAACGGCGGCGATTGAATAAGGAATGGCAAGGCCCAAATGCCCAATCAATTATATGGTTTAGTCTTCTATCGGTGGGTTATATTTAAAACTTTCTTTTGGGCTTTACCATATCTTTGTGTGAAAGTAATTCCCAAATCTTGACATAGGAGATAAGAGTTGATAATTTACAAAGAAGTGTAGGCACGTAGCTCAGTGGGAGAGCGCTACCTTGACGCGGTAGAGGTCGGCGGTTCGATCCCGCCCGTGCCTACCATTTTTTTGAGACAAAAAATGGCCAAAGAGATTGAAATCAAATGCCAGGGAAAAACAGGGCACTTCCCGGTTGGGATTACAGTTAAAGAAGCTTTATTGGCATTAACCAATTTAGCAGAGGATAAATTGATAGCGGCAAAAATAAATGGAAAACCAGTAGATTTATCTTATACTTTAATGCAAAGTGTAACCCTTGAACCTATTACTTCTGAAAATTCGTTAGGTTTAGAAATCCTTCGGCACAGCACTGCTCATGTCATGGCTGAGGCGGTTAAACACCTTTACCCTGAAGCTAAGGTGACAATAGGTCCAGCCATAGAAAACGGATTTTATTATGACTTTGATTATCCTCCGGGTTTTACCCCAGAAGCATTAGAAAAAATTGAGCAAGAAATGAAAAAAATCATTTCTCAAGATGAACAGTTTCAGCGGCAGGAAATTTCTAAAAAGGAGGCTCAAGAGCTTTTTCAATCTCTAAACGAAACTTATAAATTAGAAATCTTAAAAGAAATTCCTGAAGAAAAAGTTTCTATTTATAAAAATGGGGACTTTATAGACCTTTGCCGTGGACCTCACATTGAATCTACTGGAAAAATTAAAACCTTTAAGCTCCTTTCTGTGGCTGGTGCTTATTGGAGAGGGGATGAGAGAAATCCCATGTTGCAGCGCATTTATGGCACAGCCTTTTTTAATAAAAAAGACTTAGATAAATATCTTAAGCAATTAGAAGAAGCTAAAAAAAGAGACCATCGCCGTTTGGGTAGAGAATTAGATTTATTCATACAATTTGAAGAAATTGGAGCTGGATTTCCTGTCTATTTACCTAAAGGTGCCATTCTTAGACATATTTTAGAAGAATTTGAGATTAAGGAACACCTAAAGCGTGGTTATCAAATGGTCATAGGGCCTCAATTGTTAAAAGGGAAATTATGGGAACGTTCGGGCCACATGGAGTATTACAAGGAAAATATGTATTTTACAGAGATAGAAGGGCAACTTTATGGCATCAAACCTATGAATTGTTTAGCCCACATTATGATTTATCAATCGCAGATACGGAGTTATAGAGATTTACCTATCCGTTATTTTGAATTAGGGACGGTGTGCAGACATGAAAAATCTGGCGTTTTGCATGGGATGTTACGAGTAAGACAGTTTACCCAAGACGATGCTCATATCTTTTGCACTCCTGACCAATTAAATGTAGAAATTAAAAAAGTGCTTGATTTTGTGGATGATGTAATGGGAATTTTTGGCTTCTCTTACGAAGTAGAATTAAGCACTAGACCGCAAAAATCCATTGGCTCTGATGAAATTTGGGAACACGCTACCCAAGCCCTTATACAAGCCTTGCAGGATAAGGGTTTTGAATATCACATCTGTAAAGGTGAAGGCGCTTTTTACGGTCCTAAAATTGATATAAAATTAAAAGATGCCTTAGGGAGAAAATGGCAATGTGCTACCATCCAGTGTGATTTTGCCCTTCCAGAACGTTTTGAACTCAGCTATATAGATACTGATGGACAAAAAAAACGACCTGCCATGTTGCACCGTGTAATTCTGGGAACTCTGGAACGATTTATAGGTGTTCTTACTGAACACTTTAGTGGTGCTTTTCCACCATGGCTTGCCCCAGTCCAGGTGAAAATTCTTACTGTTACTGATAGAAATGTGGCTTATGGACAAAAAATTTATGAACTCCTTTCAGAAAATGGTTTTCGTATTGAAACAGATTTTCGTAATGAAAAATTAGGTTATAAGATTCGTGAGGCCCAGTTGCAAAAAATACCGTTTATGCTAGTAATTGGCGATAAAGAAGTAAAGACAAACTCAGTAACACCCCGACGGCGAACCGGAGAAAACTTAGGGAGTATGTCCCTTGAGGTATTTGTAAATTTGTTAAAAGAAGAAACAGCTATTCCCAAACCAAGAAATAAGAGGAGGTAGTAACTTATTAGCAAAGTTAGGGTAAATAGGCAAATTAAGGTAAGACAAATGCGATTAATAGATGTTGATGGAAAACAGATAGGAATTGTTAGTTTAGAAGAGGCTTTGCAACGGGCAGAAGAAGAAGGTTTGGATTTGGTAGAAGTGGCCCCTAATGCCAATCCTCCAGTATGTCGCATTATGGACTATGGTAAATACAAATATCAACAAAAGAAAAAACAACAAGAGGCAAGAAAAAAACAGGCTCAAGTTCAAGTAAAGGAAATAAAGATGAGGCCTAAGATAGAAGAGCATGATTTTCAGTTTAAATTAAAACACATTAAACGCTTTCTGAAAGAAAAGGCACTAGTGAAGGTTGTTATGTGGTTTAGAGGAAGGGAAATTATTCATGCTGACTTAGGAAAGGCAGTTATGGAAAGGGTAATAGAAGAAACAAAAGATTTATCAAAAGTGCAAACACCACCAACCATGGAAGGTAGAAGAATGACCATGGTATTGGCACCTAAGTGATAAATAGGGAGTATAATTATGCCTAAGATTAAAACCAACAGAAGCGCAGCTAAACGATTTTGGGTTACAGGTAGGGGAAAAGTAAGAAGGGGCAAAGGCTGGCATAGTCATTTATTAAGCAAAAAAAGTGCTAAACGCAAAAGGCAGCTTCGCCATTTTACTATAATTGAATCTGTGGATTTAAAACGGGTTAAACGTTTAATCCCCAGTGCTTTTTAAGGAGGTAAACCATGCCTAGGGTGAGAACAGGAGTTACCAGACGGAAAAGACATAAAAAGGTTTTAAAATTGGCTAAAAGCTACTGGGGAGGAAGAGGTAGGCTTTATGCCAGAGCAAGAGAAACTGTATTTCGGGCCTTACAATATGCCTATCGTGACCGAAAGGCCAAAAAGAGGAACTTTCGTAGATTATGGATTTTACGTATTAATGCTGCTACCCGCCAGAATGGCCTTTCTTATAGTCAATTTATTCATGGCCTGAAGCAGGCAGGGATAGGTTTAGATAGAAAGGTATTGGCAGACATGGCAGTAAAAGATCCTCAAGGTTTCGCGCATTTGGTAAAAGTAGCTCAGCAAGAACTGACAGCTTAATAAACCATGATAATATCTGTAGAAGAACTAGAAGCCCTTGAAAGAGAGGCATTAAGGCTTATTGAAACTGCTTCATCTCAGGAAGACCTTGAGTCCATAAAAATTAAATTTTTAGGACGTAAAGGTAAACTCACTCAAATTCTTCGTGGAGTTAAAGAACTTCCACCAGAAAAAAGGCCTATTATTGGTAAAAGGGCCAATGAAATCAAGCAAAAACTGGAAGAAGAACTTAAAAAGGCCTTTTCTGCTCAAGTGGTCTTTGTTGAAGGGGCTGCAGCCTTAGATGTAACCTTACCTGGCCGAAGGGCACATACTTTTGGCACCTTACATCCCATTACTCAAGTCTTGCAGGAAATATGTGAGATATTTTTACAAATGGGCTTTGAGATTGCTGAAGGGCCAGATGTGGAATTTGACTATTACAACTTTGAGGCCTTAAATATCCCACCCCACCATCCTGCTAGAGATATGCAAGATACATTTTATATCTCTAATAATGTGGTCTTAAGGACTCACACTTCTTCTATTCAAATTCGGGTGATGGAAAAAAAATCTCCTCCTCTGCGAATCATAGCCCCTGGTGCAGTGTATCGCTGTGATGTGGATATAAAACACACGCCTATGTTCCACCAGGTAGAAGGTTTATTGGTGGATAAAAATGTATCTTTTTCCCAGTTGAAAGGTATTCTCACTGCCTTTATGGAAGCCATATTCTGGAAAGGTATTGGCGTGCGCTTTCGTCCTAGCTTTTTTCCTTTTACTGAACCCAGTGCGGAAATGGACATCGCATGTGTAATATGTGGTGGGAAGGGGTGTCGTATCTGTGAATATACAGGATGGCTAGAAATATTAGGCTGTGGCATGGTGCATCCAGCGGTATTTGAAAAAGTAGGTTATGACCCAGAGACTTATACTGGTTTTGCCTTTGGCTTAGGAGTAGAGAGGATTGTGATGTTAAAATATGGCATTGATGACATCCGCCTATTTTTTGAAAATGATTTGCGGTTTTTAAGGCAGTTTTAGTATGAAAGTTCCCTTAAATTGGTTAAAAGAATTTGTGGAGATAGACTGTTCTCCAACAGAACTGGCTGAATGGTTAACCATGGCCGGTTTAGAAGTAGAAGAGATAACCAGGCCTTTTTCTTATTTAGAAAAGGTTCAGGTAGTAAGGATAACAGCTATTAAACCTCATCCTAATGCAGATAGATTGAAAATTTGCCAGGTGTCTGACGGAAATAAAGACTATGAAATTGTTTGTGGAGCGCCCAATGTCCAAGAAGGTGTTCTTGTGCCTTTAGCCTTACCTGGTTGCACTTTACCTTCTGGTCTGATCGTTAAAGAGGCAAAAATCAGAGGTATTAAGTCAGCAGGGATGCTTTGTTCTCAGAAGGAATTAGGTTTAGGGGAAGACCATAGTGGTATTTGGCTGCTCCCTTCCGATTTTCAAGTGGGCACTAAACTGATTCATGCCCTTTATCTAAATGACACGGTATTAGGTATCTCAATTACTCCTAACCGTGGTGATTGCCTCAGTATGATAGGTGTGGCTAGAGAAGTAGCTACTATCACTAAAAAAAAAATACGGCTTCCTCAATTTGAGATTACTGAGATAGGAACACCTGTTTTTGACTCTATTCAGGTTACTATCAAACACCCTGAGCATTGCTTTCGGTATATAGCCCGATTCATCAGGGATGTAGAAATAAAGCCTTCTCCCTTATGGATGCAAGCACGACTATTACTAGCTGGTATTCGGCCTATTAACAACATTGTAGATATTACTAATTATGTGATGTTAGAGTATGGTCAACCTTTACATGCCTTTGATGCTCAAAAGATTGCTCAAAGGCAGATTATAGTCCGTTTAGCTCATCCAAGAGAAAAACTGGTTACTTTAGACCAAAAGGAACAAGAACTTAAAGAAACAGATTTAGTTATTTGTGACGCAAATGGCCCTGTTGCTTTAGCTGGGGTTATGGGGGGATTGAATTCAGAAATCGGTCCTGAAACTAAAGAAGTAGTTTTAGAAAGTGCCTATTTTCATCCCATCACTATTAGACGTACAGCTAAACGCTTGGGCATAAACACTGAATCATCTTATCGGTTTGAAAGAGAAGTTGACCCAGAGGCTACCTATACTGCTGCTCAACGTGCCTGTTATTTTATGCAAAAAATGGCCCAAGGGAAGGTTGCTCCAGGAATAATAGATGTCTATCCATCCCCTAAAGGACTTCCTATTATTTATGTGCGTATACCCAGGATTAAACAAATTTTAGGAATAGAGATACCTAAAAAAGAAATCATTGATATTTTAGAAAGACTACAAATAAAAGTCAAAGCCTCTGGAGATAAAATAGAAGTAATACCACCCAGTTTTCGTCATGATTTAGTGAGAGAGGTGGACATAATTGAAGAGATAGCCCGTCTTTATGGTTACGAAAGGATTCCCTCTGATATGCCAGTAGTCCAATTGCACCCTCTATTCATTTCTCCCTATATGAAGTGGCGAGATAAAATAAAACATATTTTGAGTGGTCTTGGCTGGCATGAAATCATCAGCTATGCCTTTATTGACTTAAAAAGCTTTGATAGATTACTTTTACCTCCCCAACATCCTTTAAGAAAGGTCACCAAGCTAATTAATCCTATTAGTGTAGATAGGACAGTTATGCGCTCCACCCTTATTCCTGGCCTTTTAGAAGCTGCTAATTATAATCAGCGGCAAAGAATTTATCACTTTAGACTTTTTGAGTTGGGTAAGGTATTTATCCAAGACAGCCCAGAGTCTTTACCTATAGAGAAATATAAACTCGCTGGGGTAATGAGTGGATATCACTTCGACCCTTCATGGCATTTTCGTCCCGAGCCTGCAGATTTTTATGACCTAAAGGGGACTGTAGAAAATTTATTAGATACATTGGGTATAGAAGCCCATTTTGAGTCTGCAAGGGATATTTGTTATCTCAATCCCAATAATGCTGCTTATGTCTTAAAAGGAGAAAGGAAATTAGGATATCTGGGAGAGGTTAATACCCAAGTAAAACAACATTGGGAGTTAAAGCGGTTAAAAGAGGTGTTTGTGTTTGAATTGGATTTAGAGACCCTTTGGGCAGTTACAAAAAAAGAAAAAAAAGTTACCTCATTACCTAAATTTCCATCTAGTGAAAGGGATGTATCTTTAGTAGTGCCCAAATCATTGTCTGCTCAGCCCATAGAAGAGTTTGTTTTATCTTCAAAAACCTCCTATATAGAAAATATAGAACTCATAGATGTATATGAAGGACCTCCTCTCCCCAAGGGTAAAAGAAATCTTACCTATCGCCTAACCTACCGTGCACCTGAGCGGACGTTAACAGATTCAGAAGTGGATAAATTACATAAAGAAATTGTTTCAAAAATATTAAATCATTTCAAAATAGAGGTGAGACAATGACCAAAAAAGACATTATTGAGGAAGTCCATCAGCGGACAGGGTTGCCTAGAATATTAGTCAGAGATGTGTTAAGAACCTCTCTAGATATTATTAAGGAGTGTTTAAAAAGGGGGGAGGAGGTAAAAATTGTGCGATTTGGGAAGTGGCAACCAGTATTAAGAAAAACAAAACGAGTTAAACACCCAACTAGCGGAGAAATGATACAAATTCCACCTTATGTGAAGGTGGTTTTCAAACCAAGCCAGGAGGTGAAGAAAATTTAGCCCTTACACGGTTAGCTTCTATATGGGCTAGACGTGTTGGTTCTGGTAAACGGTAACCCTTTAAACAAAGAAGTAGAATTTTGTAAGCAGTATCAAAATCCATTAAATGTCCTGGAGAGACAAAAATGGGTTTAACGCCTTTTTTGGTTCTGAGGACAAAACCTATTACCTCTTCTCCTTCTTTGAGAAGACTATAACTACCTTTAGAGGGTGGCACTGGTTGGTAGCTACCTATTAATCGTGATTTAGCACAGCCAATGGTAGAAATGTTTAAACATACCCCCAGATGGCTGGCCAGACCTATGCGTCTAGGATGGGCAATGCCTTGACCATCTACTAAAATAACATGTGGTTTGATTTGAAGTTGTCTAAATGCTTTAATAAGCAAAGGTGCTTCCCGAAAAGAAAGTAATCCAGGAATATAAGGAAATGTTGTCTCTCCTATTATGGTTTTTGTTTCTAAAAGAGTTAAGTCGGGTAAGTTTAAAACCACTAAAGCAGCATAAATTTTACTGTCCTTACGGCTATAAGAAACATCTGCCCCGGCTATTAGTTGGGGTGAAAAGTTGGGAGGTGGTTTTAGGATTACCTTTTGACACAATTCTTTTTGCAAAATCACTGCTTGAGCATAATTTAATTTAGCAATTTTATCCATTTTCCTAATGCCAGACTTGCTCCAATTACCGTAATTCCTTCCACAAATTCATTTTAAGTCTTTTTAGGGAATAAAACAATCCCGCAAAGTAGGTGATACACATCTTGTTGACGGTAGTCTTTTTTTAGGGTAAGTATTAAAAAATCTTAGGGACGTTATTTGAAAGTTAATTCTTATGAGGGTTAAAACACTCATCGTTTCAGCTTCCTGTCAAGAAAGGACATTTTTGAGAAAGGTTTTAGATAAGAGAGATGACATTGAAATTATTGGTGAAACAGTTTCAGCTAGAGAGGCTTTTAAATTAATCCGGGCTATTCCTTATGACCTATTGTTTATAGATATTGATTTAGAAGATATAAGCGGTTTGGAGCTAGCCAAGAGCTTAGCAAATAGCGACTTCCCTGTTTTAATAATTTTTCTGGCTAAAGATGAAGGATGTGCAGCAGAAGCCTTTACTCTAGATGCGGTTGATTACTTGATAAAACCTATTGAAGAAGTGAGATTGTTAAACGCTGTGGACCGTGCTATCCGTTGGGAAAGGGTTCTTAAAAAAAAGAATGCATATGTAGAAAAAATTTCTATTCCTGCTCAGGCCTTTAATGAAAATGAGCTTTTTCAAGCTTTGGAAAAAAGCTGGCATAAAAATCACCAAAAAATCCCTTCCATTCAAAAATTACCTGTAGAAAAGGGAACAAGGAGAATATTAATTCCATATTCTGATATTGTATTTGCTGAAGCATGGGGTGATTATACTTATATTTATACCGCCGAAGAAAAATTATTTACTTCCTTTAGTTTGAAAACATTGGAAGAGCGCTTTCGGGGAACTTCCTTTTTTCGAGTGCATCGAAAATACTTGGTAAATCTTGACCAGGTGGTAGAAATAGCCTCTCTGCCAGGTGGTATTTTTTATTTACGCACCATGGGTAAGCATAAAATAGAAATTCCTATTAGCCGCAGGCGCTTAAAACAGTTTAAAGAAATACTTGGACTTTAAATTACATTTATAAGCTCTTTATAATGGATAATAGCTTCCCTAAGGAATTCTTCTTTTAACTGCCCATAAGGGGAGAGAGTTTCTAAAATCCGCTTAGGGATACGAATATTATCCAAAGAGAAACCTTCCCTAAACTTAAATTGATATTTTTCTTTCAGGATATTCTTACCCAATTTTTTTAATTCTTCTTCTGAAAAATCAAAACCCGCAATTTTTAAAGTATTTATAATAGTAGGATAGTCATAGACACCTCTAGCAAAGAAACAAATAACCAAAGAGGAAAGAATCTGGCGGTAGCTTTCCTCGGCAAAAAGTTTCTCTGCATAATCCCTTGGGGTCAACGGTTCCTTTCCCAAAAACTTCTGGTCAAAACTGTATCCAGCAGAATCCAAATGACTATGACGAGCTCCAGTGAGAAAAGTCAAATGGCCTCCATGACCAGTATGATAGCCAGGCATTTCGTTTTTACCAAAGGCCAATGCAAATTCCTTTCCTCCATAGCGCTCAGAAGCATATTCTACACCTTTAGCTAGTGCTTGATAAAAATCGTTTACTTGTAAAACAATATTTTTTACTATCTCCATGTATGTTTCATAATCACCCCATTTGGGCTCAAGCCCTGATGTTTCCTTCTCGGTAATAAGCCCCTTTTGGAAGGCCTCAGTTGTCCAGGCAAGAACTACCCCTGTAGAAATGGCATCTAATCCTAATACCTCTATTTCATCTAACAAACGCAACAAGCCTTGAGGATTACTAACACCCAGCATGGTTCCCAAGGCATAAATAAGTTCATAATCATAAGATATGAAGGTGGTTTTGTAAAAATAAGGTTCATCTTCATAAAGTTCTCTCAATGCCGCTAGGTGAATGCAGGCAATTGGACAATGTGCACAGGCAAGCCGCCGACCGAGATAATTCTCTGCTAGATGTTCCCCTGAAATTTTTCCAGCTTCTTCAAAACAAGGATTTTGCAAATTTTTCGTAGGAAGGGCTTTTAGTTTATTTAAAGGTAAAATATTTAAAGCAGTACCCAAATCATGATATTTTTTTAAAGATGGATTAGTTAAAATTTGGTGAAAAATCTCATCATAAATTTTTTTATAAACTTTTTTATCAGTTACTGGCAAACTGCGTTTTCCACTAATAACTATGGCTTTCAATTTCTTACTCCCAAAAACTGCACCCAGTCCCAAACGGCCAAAATGACGATATGTTTCGCTAATCAAGCAAGCATAGGTCACTAATCGCTCTCCTCCTACCCCAATCCTCAAGATGGAACGTATTCCAGAACCCGGCTCTTTCTCCCTGAGGGCCCTAGCGGTTAAATTGCTTCTCATCCCCCAGAGAGCCCGTCCATCGTGAAATTGCACCTGGTCATTAAAAATAGTGATATACACAGGTATTGGGCTAACACCTTTAATTACAATTGCTCCATAGCCTGCTTGTCGAATGCATACCGCACTCCGTCCTCCAGCATGACTTTCACCTAAATTGCCTGTATGGGGTGATTTGAACATAGCCACTGTTTTAGAAGCCATAGGAAAGAGACCCACTAAAGGACCAACACTAAAGATAACAGGATTTTCTGGCCCTAAAGGATCGGTCCTTTCTGGACACTCTTCTCGTAAAAGGACGTTGGCTACACCAGTACCACCTATATATTTTTCAAACAATTCGGGCCGATATTCAATCCAAAAACGCCGCTTGGTCAAATCTATATAAAGCACCCTTTGTAGGGGATCACGATTTAACATTGATCTTTTCCTCTTTTACTAAAGCAATGACCCCATGGGGACAATACTGAGCACAATAACCACAATGAATGCAAATCGCCGGCTTATTGGCATCATCATTCCAAAAAACGGCCCCAATGGTGCAAGCATCTTTACAATTTCCACACCCAATGCACTTGTGGGATTGTAGAATTACACCTCCCTTTTTTCTTATTTTTAACGCATCCGTGGGACAAACAGCAGCACATGGTGGTTCTTTGCAGGCCCGACATACTATTATAGCAAAGCCCCGACTTACACCTCCACGGGAACGGACAAAAATGGTAGCCTTACCTAAACCTCCTTCTCCAAAACGGCGGTGACAAGCAAACATGCATAATTGGCAACCTACACATCGTTCTGGGTCTATCACACGCAAAAGGGCCATAAAGGCATTATAGTTCGGCTTAAGCAGAAAAACAAGAGATTTTTAAAACCCAACATCCACGATTGATTTTTGAGATTGAGTATTGAGAGAAAAAGAAGTTTTCTTTAAGGGAGTATTTTCTCTCGGAGCGCAGCAATTGCTCCGTTAAGCCATCAAGACCAAACCCTTTGACTATAAATTAGAGTGAAAACCACTGTTTTAAAAACCTTTCTGTAGCTTCCTGCCAGCTAGGTAGTTCATGGCCTAAAATATTTTTTAAGGGAAAGGTATCTAAGGCAGAAAAAGCAGGACGTAAAACAGAATTAGGAAAATCTTTGCTTCTAGCCGGAAAAAGTTTACCTGACCAATCTATTTTTTTTAATACCCATTCTGCCCACTGGTAGCGAGAACAATAACCACTATTGGTAATATGGTAAAGACCAAACCTTCCTGTCTGAATTAGGTCTAATACTGCTTTGGCAACATCCTCTGTATAAGAAGGACTGCTAATCTGGTCAGTTACTATATGCAGTTGGTCTCTGTCTTTTGACCACAAGAGAAGCTTTTTTATAAAATTTACTTCTGTCTTTCCCCTTAAGCCAAACACCCAACTCACCCGAATTAAGTAGTAACGGTTAGTCAAATGAGAGACTTCTATTTCACCTTGAAGTTTGGTTGCCCCATATTTATTCAATGGTGAAGGCAAATCAGCAATGGTATAAGGAGTGGATTTATGTCCATCAAATACATAGTCCGTGCTAAAGTGAACTAAAGATATAGCTTGTCTTTCACATATAGTGGCCAAATTGCGCGGACCGATTCCATTAACCAAAAGGGCCTGCTCCCATTCTTTTTCTGCTTTATCTACATAATTATAAGCCGCACAATTGATGACTATATCTGGTTTTATAGTGGTAATAGCCTCTTTAACTTGCTTAAAATTTGAAATATCCAACACTTGTCGAGTAAAGGCCATTACCTCCCAGCCTTTCTTTTGGGCCAATAGCCATATATCTTGAGCCAATTGTCCATTGGCTCCTGTAAGTAAAATTTTCATTAAGGAATCTCCACAACGCTATCGTCGCCAATCATCAATTTTAGGGCCTTGGGTAGCCTATTATTCTTTAACACCTTAGAATTTCGCCCAATCAAAGCATCTTCCAAACGCTCAATATTTTCCACTTTTACCCCATCAAGTAAAACACAATGTTCCAAGGTGGAATTAATAATTTTTGCTTTATGACCAATGCTGGTAAACGGCCCAATATAAGAATTTTCAATAATAGTATGTTCTCCAATTACCACAGGCCCCCTAACCTGACTGTTTTTTACCCTTGCTGAAGCAGGCAAGATTACTCTTCCAGAAACAATACTATCCACCACTTTACCTTGCACATTACGCTTAATCCACTCATCTAACACAATAGTGTTTGCCTCTAATAAATCATCCTTTTTCCCAGTATCTAGCCACCATGTATCTATCACCTCGCTTAAAATAGGACAATTCCACTCGATCAGTCTCTGAATGGCATCAGTAATTTCCAGCTCTCCTCGCCAAGAAGGTCTAATGGCAGCAATTGCTTCATGAATCTTAGGAGAAAAGAGATAAACGCCAATTAAGGCCAAATTTGAAGGTGGTTTCTTAGGTTTCTCTATCAAACCCACCACTTGGCCATTTTCATCTATCCGGGCTACTCCAAAACGAGAAGGATCAGATACAGCCTTAAGCAAAATTTGGGCATCAGGCTTTTTTTCAAGAAATTTCTGGTAAAAGTGGCTTAATCCTGAACCAATGAGATTATCCCCTAGATACATAAGAAAAGGTGCATCCTTTAAAAAAGGTTCAGCCATCTTCACTGCATGTGCCAAACCAGCTGGCTCTGGTTGCAAGATATAGGTGATATTTACTCCCCATCTATCTCCATTTCCCACCGTAGTCTTAATTATTTCCCCTGTTTCTGGGGCAATGACTATACCAATATCTTTTATGCCTAAACTGATTATATTTTCTAAGACATAAAAAAGGATGGGTTTATTGGCAATAGGCACCAATTGTTTGGCCCCGGTATGAGTAATAGGACGTAAACGTGTCCCTTTCCCTCCACTTAAAACTAGAGCCTTAACAGAATTCATCTTCATCTCCTTCAAAAGTGAAATTATTATCTGCCTCCTTTAAAGGTGGCCATTTTCTATCCCTTTCTCCCACAACTGGTGTATTCGATGGCCAAATTATGCCAATTTTAGGGTCATTCCAAATAATCCCTGCCTCATCTTTTGGAGAATAGTAATGGCTCACTTTATAAATGACTTCAGTGTCTTCTTCGAGGGTATAAAACCCATGGGCGAATCCCACGGGGATATAGAGCATCTTTTTGTTTTCAGCAGTAAGGGTTACCCCCACCCATTTCCCATAAGTAGGAGAACCTTTCCGAATATCTACTGCCACATCAAAGATTGCCCCTTTCACACACCGCACCAGTTTGGCTTGAGCAGTGGGGTGTTTTTGATAATGTAGTCCGCGCAATACTCCCTTGACTGAACGGGAATGATTATCTTGAACAAAGTGTTCTTTAATACCAAATTTAGCAAATGCCTTATAACTATAAGTTTCCATGAAAAAACCACGAGTATCGGCAAATACCTTAGGTTCAATTAGGATCACTTGAGAGATTTCTAAAGGGATAAATTCAAAAGGCATGTTTCACTGTTTTATAAAACGCTTCTATCCAATTTTTATAAGCACCAGATTTTACCCTCTTTACCCACTCCTGGTTAGTTAAATACCACTCTATTGTCTTTAAAAGCCCCGTCTTAAAATCAGTCTTAGGTCGCCAATTTAATTCTCTAACAATTTTACTAATATCCATGGCATAGCGAAAGTCATGGCCAGGTCTGTCTTGAACAAATATGATAAGGTTTTCTCTAGGGCCAGAAGGTAATGGCCCTATTTTTTCATCTAATAGGTGGCAAATCATTTTTACCACCACTATATTTTTTTGTTGGTTTCCTCCACCAATATTATATTGCTCACCAATTTTACCTCTATTTAATAAACACCAGATTGCTTCACAATGGTCTTCTACATATATCCAGTCCCTAATATTTTCACCTTTACCATATATGGGAATTGGCTTTCCTTCTGAGGCATTAAGGATGGTTAAAGGAATAAGCTTTTCAGGAAATTGATATGGCCCATAATTATTAGTGCAATTAGAGATAATCACAGGTAAGCCATAAGTCTTAAAATAGGCCCTAACAAAATGGTCACTAGCAGCCTTCGATGCTGAATAGGGACTATTAGGACAATAAGGTGTCTCCTCGGTAAAAAAACCTGTTTTCCCTAAAGAACCATACACCTCATCGGTGCTAATCTGATAAAATAGACACCCTTCTGGCCGTCCCTTTTCTAACCATGCCTCTCTAGCCGCTTCTAACAAAATAAATGTGCCATTTACATTAGTTTTAACAAATTCTGCAGGGCCAATAATAGAGCGGTCAACATGAGATTCTGCTGCAAAATGAACCACTGTATCAATGTCATAATCATGAAAGATGTTTCTTACTAATTCTAAATTACAAATATCACCTTTTACGAAAAAATAACGGGTGCCATGGTACTTAGAATTAATCTCACTTAGATTCTCCGGATTACCGGCATAGGTAATTTTATCCAGGTTGATTACCCGCCCAGAAAATTCAGATTGAGCAAATAAATAATGGATAAAATTGCTGCCTATAAAACCACAGCCTCCAGTGATTAAGATATTTCTCAATTTACGTTTGGCCATAGTGGACTTAAATTATTTCAATTTAGATTTTTTACCTCGTTTGAATATTTTTGTAAATGCCAAACCCCGCGATTGGGATTTACATAAAGCTATTTCAGAGAGGAAAATCCTCGTTTGCTCCACAAGAAACCAAGCAAGTGTAGTAAAATAAGGCAATTTTTTTAAAAAGACATATTTACCTAAAAGGTGAAAATACACTCACGGGGTAAGGACAATGATAAAACAAAAAAATCTAAAGTAAAGCAAGCTATTTTCCCCAAAATCCGTAATAACTTTAAAAGAAAATACCCAAATATAGTAACTGACCTTACCCACAGTAAAAAAATCATTTTTTAAGGGCTGCGGTCAGTTTTTTGACCGCAACCATACAAATATTTTATTTAGGGCTGGGGCTGTCAAGGAGTGCTCGCCCGCCTGCCTGCGGGCAGGGGCAGACAGGCTTGACAGAAGATCAGCCAAATCAAGTATTAAAAATTTTTTGTCCTATTAATAAAGAGCTGCTTTCTAACATTTGCTTTCCAAATATTCTCTCTCATTACTTGTAGAATAAAATTTTTGCGTAACATCAGATAGCAAAATAAGGCAAATTTTTAAAAACATAGCTTCACCTAAAACAATGGCCACGTTAAAGTTTCCATATTAAGGATTTTATTTGATAGAAAACCATTTTATTGGACTTCTTATCTTTGAATTTGAAACATTCCTTTTAATTTGTCACCATTTTTCCAACTTGTGGCATTTAATACATTCATAACTTTCTTATTCCTTATTCCTATTTTTTGGTGCATTTTTCTTTAAGAGAATAACGTTATCCATTTCTTTAACTATGTCATATTGGCTATTTATTAAAAGGTCCATCACTGCCTGTATATATGCCTCCTTCATAAAGGGCCATGTAACTCCTTCTAAATCTAGAATAATATATTGAGCATTCCGTATATCATAGCCAGGCACATCTCGAAAATGATATATATTCTTACGCATGGACAGATGGGGAACCAGGTTACTCTGTGCACAGACACTTATATCGCTTGGTATAGAATTTAAAACCTCAAAGGCTGCTTCAACATGTTTCTTATTATAGCTCCGGAAATATGGTGGTATGTTTGATTTCATTATAATAATAAGTAAGAATAAGAAAGACAGCATGATGCCTTCTATTGCAAAAATATTAGACCTTGAAAAATTTGTTATTATCTCCTGTAAATTTTTGAATCCATAAATTGTGGCATAGAAAATAAATGGGATTAAAGTTGCCGAGTATTGGCAGCTAAATCCCCATTGAGGTTTATATGAACTAATTAGGTTCAATATTAACGGTATTACTACAGGTATGAATTGTTTTCCAGCAAAAAGGGGTATAAATCCCAATGGGATGAATAGCTTTATAACTGAACGTAATTTTTCAGGATTAAAAAAAGATTCCTCTAATAGGAGATATGGGTGAGTGAAAATATTTATTATAATCTGTGAGAAACTCCCACCAAGGTTTGCATATCTATAAAAATAGGGGTAGGTGGCTCCGTGGCCACGGAAAAAAGGTATTAAAAATTTAATTTCAAAAACAAAAATTAGAAGAGATAAAGCCAAAATGATCAGACCCAATTTTTTCTTTTTTCTTACAATTAGAAATACACCTAAACCAGAGATAATTAACGGAACATTCTCCTTTATGAGTAACAAAATAAATAAGGAAAGAAAAAACGCTATCCTTTTTTCTGTTTCCATAAAGTATAAACACCATAAAAATGCTGGAATAGCTAATGATATTGGATGAAAATCAAATTTACTTACCTCGTGAAGGTAGGGATAGGCTAAGTAGCAAAGCATTAAAAAAAGGGCTTGAAATCTATTTCCTATAATTTTTAATGCCAAAACATAAACAGCAAGTCCTCCTGAGACAATTCCTATGCTTTGAAGAACTAAAAGAACTCCGGCATTTTTCCATATTAATAGGGAAAAACAAGTAAGAAAGTGAATTGGTGAAAAGTGGTCGCCAAGATAATTGATACCCAGGATTGAACTATAAAGAAAGTTCCCATGGATAGTATTCCAAGCCACATTGACATGAATACCAAGATCAAAAGACGATGTTTGCAACGAAAAATGCGCCATAAGCTTCAAATATGACATGTAAGCAGTTGAAAAGATCAGTATTAGAGCAACAATCAAATTGTGCATCCATGACATAAAAGCGAGTTCCTTTTTATAAAGCAATTTACCAAAGAACTAGAGCAAATTTTTTATTATTTTTCTGGTATAGATACATAATCTTTCCAATTTATCCCCCGTAGCTCTAAATTTTCTAAAACCCACATACAATTATATTTAAGACAGCCCTTTAAAAAGTTTTCCCAATATCCTGGTGTCTTAATGTAATGTCCTTCTTTTTTAAAGAGGACAATAAAAAGCTCAGGGTGCTTTTTGGCTAATAGGGCGTCTTTTTCAAAAAATTTAGCCCGCTCTTCTAGTGATTCTCTCTTTATATTTCTCGGATGAGGAGGGTGATAGACTATAACATCCCTAGCGTAGGGAATCTTTCCGTGATTAAGCAATCTCCAGGCAAAATCTGTATCTTCACGGAAATGGGGGTTATCAAATGTTTCATCAAAGCCATTAACCCGGTTGGCCATCTCCCGAAGCACAAATAAGTTAGCAGTCATAAAACCGATCCCCTCAAACCCTTCATTACTCACACATCTTAGATTATTTGAATCATGTTCAGATTTAATCAGTCCTTCTATTCCAATGACTTCCTGTCTTTTAAAATACTTGCGGGCATTTTCGAGCCAATCCGGGTAAGGTTCACAATCATCATCGGTAAAGGCAATCACTTTCCCTAAAGCTAAAGCCAGCCCGATATTTCTAGCCTTTACTGCACCTTTAATATCGGTATGGTAATAATAAATAGAGAGAGCTTTAGCTATATCAGGTAACTTCCAATGCTCCTTACTTTGATCCACAATGATTACTTCAAAATCCTTAAATTTCTGTTCTGTTAATTTTTTAATCAAATTCGATAGATGATGTTGCCGTTCATATGTTGGGATGATAATGGAAAAATAAGGTCTTCCTTTGTGTTTTCCTTCAAGATTTCTTAACAAGATCTCTCCTAAAAAAGGAGATATCCTTTCCCAAGCATATTTTTCTGTAACCAAACGCCGTGCTTCATGGCTATATTTTTTCCACATATCTCGGTCATTTAATATCTCTTTAATGGTGTTTGAAAATTCTTCTTTGGAACACACCTTAAACGCATTGCCTGTGGGATTTTCGATCCCTCTAGCCCCTATTTCGGTAGTTACCACAGGGAGCCCTGCAGCCATAAATTCAAACATCTTGATGTTGGTTCCAGACCCAGAAAACATAGGATTAATCGCTACATCTGAAGCATGTAAATAGCGAACTTTTTCTTCCTCTGTTATAAATCCTGTCACCTTAATATTTTTTATTCCCTTACTTAACAGATACTGGGTATTAAGGGCATTGCCCACGCTCCCTCCGATTACAAAATCAACTTCAGAAAGAACAGGAGCTAAATTGTTACAAATGAAAAAAACAGCCTCAACATTGGGTTTGTATTCACTCCCTAAAAAAATAGCTACTTTGCTTCCCAATCCAAGCTCTTGCTTACATTGTTGGCGAAGGCTTTCATTAGCTGGAGTTATTTTATTGACAAATACTCCATTAGGTATAATTAGGATTTTTTCAAAGGGCACGCTATAAAAATTATTAAATAGAAGACGGTCTTGGTGAGAACAAGCTAGAATGAGGTCACACTTGTGACAAAGGGTGTATTCTAATTCTATTACCCTCCGCACAAGTTCAGTGCCAAAATTTCCATCATCTAAAAGTTCACATCGTAAAAGGCCTTCACAATTATGAGCATCGTAGACTATTAGTTGTTGTTTCCAATCTATCTGGTCTTTCACTAAAGGAAAGACCCAAGGGTGAGAAAAAATCACAATATCTGCTTTTTTCGTCGCTTTTATAGCGGCTTCTACATAGGCAGAAGATAAGTGAGCCATAAAAGGAAAGCCTACATCAATAACTGTCTTTCCACCTACTTTTTTCTTCCATTCTTCATGGAGGGCAAAATGTTCTTTTGTTAAAGGAATATCAATTTCTTCCAGAGTAGATGAAAGTTTGTGGTGTCTGTAACCCGGTCCTGGCCAATCATATGTGCCAATATAAGTTGTTGAACAAGGAAGGGCATGATAAAGCCCCAATAACCTCAGTCTTCCCCCTCCAACGGGAGGAGCTATGGGTTGCATGTCTAGGACAGTAATTTTAGGCATAACCCTAACACTATTATATGCTTAATTGCTTTTATCACTATGTCTATTTATTTTATCTAATAACTGTTTTACTTGTTTTTCACATGACATTAGCCTTTGTTTAAGCTCTCTGCATTCTCTTTTTAATTCGTTTATTTCGGCTAACTTCCTGTGCGTTCTAGTGAATTCCCCATGTATTTTTTGAATACTCTCTTTCAATCCATAAATAGCTTCTATAATTGCTTGGTTATAAAATACCTGCATTCGTGTAATTGGTAAGGCTACATAATTAATCACCTTTGTAATCTGTCTGAATACAAAACGTTTGAGCTTATTATGCCTGCGGAAACCTGGTATAGTTCTCCCAACTGCAGCATGTTGTTGGGCTTGAGAAATTGCCACTTCTATTGGTTGCCAGTTAAGGTCATAAGTGAAGTTTTGGTTATTTTTCTTGGTTTGTGCCTCTCTTCTATGAATTATTTCATTTCTAATTTTTTCTAAAATTTCATCCACATTTACTTGAGAAGATTTCTTTACCAAAATTAACTCTGAATGGGGAACAACCTGCTGATTCCCAGGAGCGAGTTTTAACAGTTTGTTTATCACATTATCCCAAGTTATCTCCTTAACTGCTTTAAAACCCTCCTCTCCCATTTTTTTTGCTTCTTTAGGATTTTCAATAAGATAATTGATTTTTTCAGCAATTTTTTGAGGATTAGGCTCTACTATAAATCCATTTATACTATCTTTAACAATGCAAGCAGGTTCTCCAGAATCTATACAAGTAATTACAGGTTTCTTACTTTTAAATGCCTCTATGGTTATCAATCCATAATCTTCGTTTATGGGAACGAATGGAACAACAATTGCTTTAGAATATAATTCTATTAATTGCTCTTGGGATATATTCCCTAAGAATTTTATTCTTTTATCCCCTTTGGCTAATTTTTTAAATTTCCCTTCATCTTCTCCTTCCCCTGTAATAATTAATTTTACATTATGTTTTATATACTTCATTGCTTCTATAACTAAGTCTACTCTTTTCCATCGGTGCAATCTTCCAGGGAGGAAGATAAATTCACCTTCTTCGGGCTCTTTGAATCCTTCTAAATGAGGGGGATGATATAATACCTCGAAGTTAACGGCATTCCAAAAACTATCTATTTTCCTCATCCTTTTATACACTTCACTTCCGTTAACAAAGTGTCTTTTTACCCTTGAAGGATGTAAACCATATTTATCTAATTTATGGATTAATTTTCTTTGCTTGATTTTTTCCTTATCCTCTGAATCAAATTCTAGATCAAACATATCATAAAATACCCTAATTGTGTGTAAAAGGTATGAAACATGATTGGGATGTCTTACCATATAAGTGGGCGCTTTTGTGGAAATGACCAAATCATAATTATTTAAATCTAAATAAAAGCATCTACAATATGCTTCCAAAATTTTATCAAAACTCGATTCATCCACAAGGACATTTATTTGATCAACCTCATATCCCCTTTTTTTGAAATTTGTAACTAAACCTTCATAAAAATTTTCTGCACCTCCTGTTTCGCCTGTTACTGACTTTGGAGTAACGACTGCTATTTTCATAGTTTTATTCCTTAAAACTTCAAAAACTATATCTTCTTCCCTATCACTGCATAATCTTGATAATTCATACACAATTCCCTAGACCTTATATTTTCCGCCACTGGGGCAGAAAATATAATTTTTACCTCCCTAAATCCATACCATTCTAAAAGGAATTTTATGGTCTCTGGTGGGTATGGTCTTATATGAGTAAGATCCATATAAAATCGGGAAAGGGCAAAGGGACAGTGAGGGTTGACCGATTCTAGAATAATTATACCATGCTTAGCAATCCTTTTATAAGCTAATTCTACAAATTTCTTTAAGTAAGTGATATCTAAGTGTTCTATTACTTGAAAACAAGAAATACCCATTAAGTTTTTATTAGTGTTAGATAAATATTCTAAAATATCTGAATTTTTGACATTTAACCCTTTTTGCTTTAAAAAATTTGTCTCAAATTCATTTATTTCTACGCCTAGATAGGGAATGTTATTTTCTTGTAAGAGTTCCAAGAATTCTCCCCTACCACATCCAGCATCTAAAAAAATTTCTCCCTGGGTATTTTTAGCTACTTCCAAAACATATTTTAAATAATATCTCTGCCGTTCTTTAATATCTTTTGGCTCTCCTCTGAACACATTTTCAAACAGATAAAAAAATACATCTTTATCCTGCCCCTTTTGTGTAAGTTCAGGATAAGATAAATGAGAAGAATCAATTGCTCTAGATAAATAGGATTCTTTATCGACCTCCAAAATTTTTGGAATCTCTTTAACTTCCAATTCTTTTAATTTGTCTACCACCTCACTTGATTTAAGTTCTAGGTCAGCTAATTTATTTAAAACTTCTTTGCCTTCTTCCGTCACCTTATGGGATAAATCACTCACTTTTGTCTCTATTTCACGGATTTTAAATTGAACTTCTCTACTTATTTTTTCCAAATAATCTCTTAAATTGCCATAGTAATATTTATTTTCTACTTCTAAATTTTTTATTACCTTAGGTAATTTTAAAAAAAGATTTAACCATTTAAGAAAGTAAGAGATGACCGGGATTCTCTTAATCCCACATTTAATATAATAAAAATTTATATTTTTTACCTTTGTCCCCTTAGCTCTTCCCTCTAGTGATTTACATAAACTCACTACAATATCTACTTTATCTAATTCTCCATTTCTCAATTTAAAAAGATAATTATTATATCCTGAAGGATCAGGTTCTCTTTTTAAAATGGCCTTATATGCAAAGTAAATAAAATCTTTGTCATGATATTTTAAAAAATCTTCCATTTCATATGTTTCTTTAGCTAAATCTGCTTCAAATTGTTCTTTCTCTGAGGGTCGTAACTGTTCTTTTTTGAGAGTTTCCCTTTGTGTCTCCAATTTTCTCCTTATTCTTTCCATAATCTCTTCTACACTCAAATCATCCATCTCTATCATCACTGCATTCCATTAATTGGACGTATTTTTTAATGGTGTCTTTAGGTGTTCCTATATGTATCAATCTACCATTATTTAACAAGGCTACTCTGTCACAAATTCTCTCTACATCTGCTAAACCATGACTGACAAACACAATAGTTACCTTCTTTTTTTTAAATTCCATTATTTTTTCTAAACATCTTTTTTGAAAACTTATATCCCCTACAGCCAAAATTTCATCAATAAGCAGTATTTGAGGCTCTACATGGATAGCTACTGAAAAACCCAAACGGGCTAGCATTCCATCAGAATAACTCCTTATGGGTTCATAAATAAATTGCCCTAACTCCGAAAACTCTATAATTTTTTCTATTTTGGATTTTATTTCCTTTTTAGTCAATCCTAATAAAACTCCATTTAAAATAATATTCTCAAACCCCGTCAAATCAGGATGGAATCCTGCTCCTAATTCTAAGAGGGCAGAAACTCGACCTTTAACTACAATTTCTCCTTTATCAGGCCTTAACACCCCAGCAATAAGACCCAAAGTAGTGCTCTTACCAGAGCCATTACGGCCTATAATACCAAAGGTTTCTCCTGGATAAATACTAAAAGAAATTCCTTTAAGGACTTCAAAATGACGGTTGTGTCTTATCTCTTGCCAAACAGTGGGAAAATGGAAAAGAAATTGTTTTATCCCCCCTTTAAAGTGAGACTTTAAAGAAAAGCTTTTGTAAACATTATTCAAGGTAATCAAAGGCTGCATAAATTATATCACTTCGGCAAATTTAGGCTCTAGGTTTTTATAAACTACAAACCCCAAAAAGAAAACGAACACCGCCCAGATTGAGCCCACTAATACCATTTCAGCAGAAAAGGCATCTTCCATAAACAATTTTTGCCAACTTATAATAATAGGAGAAAGAGGATTTAGGAAAAGAAATACCCTAAAACGTTGGGGTATCATGGTTTCAGAATAAATAATAGGAGTGCAATAAAACACCAAATTAGTGAGAATCATGGTTATGTGTTCTAAATCCCGAAAAAATAGGTTTAAAGAAGAAATTATTAAAGAGAAACCAATAATCATTAAAGAAGTAAGAAAAGATAAAAAGATAATTCCTATAATCCATTTAAAAGAAAAGGGGTATATTTTATGAGCAATAAGCACCAAAATAAGGACAGGAATGGAAAGTAAAAAATGGACTAAATTGTTTCCCACTACTGCCAGAGGTAACGAAATACGTGGGAATTTTACCTTTTTTATCAGACTAGCATTACTTACAAAAACAGTAGGAGAAGTATTAACCGAGTTGGCAAACCATTGCCAAGGAAAAAGGCCACTTAAAAGGAAGGCAATGTAATTAGGAATTTGAAGACGCATAAAAATCTTAAAGGCTACAAAAAACACTAAAGCAAAACAAAGAGGATTGGCAATGGACCATAGGAAACCAAAAATGGTACTTTTATATCTTATTTTTACTTCCTTAGCAGTTAAAACCCAGATTAAATCTTTATAATAAAGCCATTTTTGTATATCAAAGCCAAAAATCATGTCCATTCCAGGTTTTATAAGGCAAGTTAAGCATCCAATCCATATCTTCCCACCACTCAGGATGTTTTTTATACCACTCGATGGTCTTTTTAAGACCCTCTTCAAAGGAAATACAAGGCTGCCAATTAATAATATTTTGAATCTTCTGGTTATTAGAAATGTGCCTTTTCACCTGCCCTGGGCGATCAGAAATATGTTGAATTGGAGAAGAAGAATCAGTAAATTTTTTTACAAATTGGGCAATCTCTTTTATGGATACTTCTTTCCCTGTTCCAATATTAAATATTTGTCCTATCACTTTTTCTTTAGGGGCATTAATCACTCCATCTATAGCCTCGCAACAATCAGTAACAAATGTCCAATCGCGGGTATTTTCTCCTGTTCCATGAATAATTAAGGGTTTGTTTTTCAACGCCCGCACAATAAACCTAGGAATCACTTTTTCTAGATGTTGCCTAGGGCCATAGTTATTAAATGGTCTCAATATTATACCTGGAATTTCATAAGTAATAATATAAGAATAAACCAATCTATCAGCTGCGCATTTGGCACTGGCATAAGGAGTAGTAGGATTTAAAGGATGCATTTCAGACATAGGCACTTCTACCGCTGTTCCATATACTTCAGAAGTAGAAATATGCACAAAAACCTCTAGATTGTCTTTACATTTTACCACTGCACTGGCTACACTTTGTGTGCCTAGAACGTCTGTTTCAAAAAACTTCAAATCATCAAACAGGGACCGAGCTACATGAGACTCGGCTGCCATATGCACTACTATATCAGCATTTTTAACCAATTCAAAAACCAGGGCTCTATCTGCAATATTACCATACCAGAATTCAAACCTTTTGCTTTTCAAAACATGCTCAGGGATATTTCTTAAATGACCTGCATAAGTGAGGGCATCTAAAACTACAATCTTCCAATTAGGATGGTGATTAAAAACATACTCTACAAAGTGACTACCAATAAAACCTGCACCACCTGTGATTAAAATGGTCTTTTCCCTGTTTTTCATAAATAATAATTTATAAACTACATACCCAACGGGTGTCAACTTGCCAGTTGGAAATAATCAGTTTATATTATATTACAATAAAAAATTAAAGAGGTGAGTGATGCAGGTTAAAAATACGGAAATACCTTCCCAAAAGGAGTTAGAAAGAGAGATAAATCAATACTTATCTAGAAAATATGGGGACCGAGTGCGAGTTATTTCAGCTCCTTTCATACAACCTAAGGTAGAAAAAAAACAGGAGAAGTCCTTTGCTGAGCGCATTCTTTCTAAAATTAACTTTAACTTAAAACCCCAAGAACTTATTGCCTATCTGGATCAATATGTAGTAAAACAGGAAGCAGCTAAGGCCATCTTAGCAACCAAGATTTGTACTCATTTCAACCGCATTAAATATTGGCTTAAACACCGTAGAAACACTTTAAATCGTATAAACTATATCAAAAATAATATCTTAATGATTGGCCCCACTGGAGTAGGTAAAACTTTTATGATTAAACTAATTGCTCAAAAGTTAGGGGTGCCTTTTGTCAAGGGAGATGCCACTAAATTTAGTGAAACAGGTTACGTAGGTGGAGATATAGAAGATTTAGTGAGAGAATTAGTCCATCAGGCTGATGACGATATAGAATTAGCCCAATTTGGCATTATTTATATTGATGAAATAGATAAGATTGCTTCCAGTGGGAACTTTTTAGGCCCAGATGTTTCTCGGACCGGAGTTCAGCGGGCATTGCTAAAACCCATGGAGGAAACAGAAGTGGACTTAAAAACCCCTTTTGACCCCATATCTCAGTTAGAAACCATTGAACATTATCGCCGGACTGGGAAAAAGGAACGATTAGTGATTAATACTCGTCATATCCTGTTTATTATGAGTGGGGCCTTTAATGGGTTAGAAGATATTGTTAAGCAACGCTTGCATCAACAAGAAATAGGGTTTGGAGCTAATATTACTTCTAAGAAAGAGAAAAAAAGTTATTTACCTTATGTAAAGGCAGAAGATTTAATCAAATATGGTTTTGAGTCGGAATTTATAGGTCGTTTACCAGTAATTGCTGTTTTTGAAAGATTAGAAACAGAAGACCTTTATCAGATTTTAAAAAATCCTAATAGTGTAGTAGTTAATGCCAAAAAACAGGACTTCCGCGCTTATGATATTGACCTAGTGTTTGAAGACCAGGCCTTTACCTTCTTTGCCCAAAAAGCGGCTGAAGAAGGAACAGGAGCGCGGGCATTGGTAAGTGTATTAGAAAGGACTTTATTACCATTTGAAAAAACACTTCCTTCCACAGAAGTGAAAAAATTAGTGATTACTAAAGAAGTAGCAGCTAATCCTAAACAAGCCTTATGTGAAATTCTGAAAGGGGATTGGAAAACTACTATAACAAAAAGGTTTGAACAGGCATTAGAAGCTGAAAAATCACATCTCCGTCAGGTAATCACAGCCAAAGGAAAAGAGCTCGCTGCCCAATATAATTTACATTTAACCCCTCAAAGAATAGAAGTGATTGTGAATGAATATGAAAAATTTGGTTATGACTTGGACTTTGCCTTTCAAGAGATGGCTAGATATATTCACCAAATAAGAATATTCGTTCAAGACTTCCAGAGAGAAACAGGATTAACATGCCAATTGTCAGAAGAAGCACAAGATAAACTTTTAACTCAAGCTATTGTTGAGGGTAGAGATATAATGGTGCTTTGTCAAAATATCATTCAAAATCTGGAATTTGGTTTAAAGGTAATTAGAGAAAAAACAGGGCAGTCTAGTTTTGAGATTACACTGGATGCCCTGGATAATCCTGAAGGATACGTGAGGAGATTAATTAGAGAGTTTTATGGGAAAAATGTATAGAAATGAAGGGTATCAGGAATTTGAAGCTACTACTCTCTATTGTCCTTATTGCCGGCAAACAGTGCCTGTGAGGAAAAGGCTCTTGCTGGTTCTACCTGAAGGAGATAAATACGATTATTGTTGTTCTCAATGTGGTCGTCCTATTGGAGCTAAATTAGATAAAAAGGATAATTTGCAAAGTGGCATCCCGCTGAATAGGAGATAAAGATGTTAAATTTTATGCGCCGTCATGCACGTTCTTGGTTGATAAAAGCTGCCTTTATGATAATTATTATCGTTTTTATCTTTTGGGGAGTGGGTTCATTTCGCACCCGACGTATCCCAGTATTGGCTTATGTAAATGATGAGCCCATTTATTATCCCCAATTCATTACTCTATATCGTCAGGTAATAGAAAATTATAGAAGGCGGTTTAAAAATTTTAATGAAGATTGGGTCAAAAAACTAAATCTTAAACAAACAGTGTTAAATCAGTTAATTGAAAGAAAACTGTTAATGCAAGAAGCAAAAAAAGCGGGTTTGGTGGTTACTGATATGGAATTGGCCCAAACTATCCAAAAACTGTTTCAAAAAGAAGGACAATTTGATTATAGATGGTATAAAGAAGTTCTGGCTAGATATCACTATACTCCAGAAGAGTTTGAGGAGAATATCAGGGAGGATTTGATTATCTCTAAATTGACAGACATGATTCAAAGTTTGGTTCATGTGTCTGAAGTAGAAGCTTATGAGACCTATCGGTGGTTAAACCAAAAGATTAATCTAGATTTTATGGTGTTTGACCCTAAAGATTTTAAAAAAGGAATTGAGATTGAAAAAAACGCCCTTAAAAAATACTTTGAACAACATCAAAAAGATTATCTTATTCCTCCTCAATTTAAAGTAGCCTATGTAAAAATTCCTTATCAAGAGCTTATCCGTGAGGTCCAAATTTCTGAAGAGGAAGTCAAGGAATATTATGAAACCAATAAGGATGAATTTTTTGAACCAAAAAAGGTATGTGCCCGACATATCTTATTTCGCATTCCTTCAAAGGCCTCTAAAGAAGAAGTGGAAAAGATAAAGAAAAAGGCAGAAGCGGTTTTGGCTAAGGTTAAAAAAGGAGAAGATTTTGCCAAATTGGCCCAGAAGTATTCAGAAGACCGAGCAAGTGCCAAAATGGGTGGTGATTTAGGTTGTTTTTCTGAAGGGAAAATGGTTAAACCCTTTGAAAAAGCGGCATTTTCATTAAAGAAAAATGAAGTTTCTGACCTGGTGAGAACACCATTTGGGTTCCATATTATAAAAGTCTATGAGATTAAAAAGGAAGGAATAAAACCTTTTAATTTGGTCAAAAATAAAATTATAAATAAATTGAAAAAAGAAAAGGCAACAGAAAAGGCTTTAAAAATAGCAAATCGCATTTATGCCCAAGCTATTCTAGAAGAAGATTTAAATAAAGGGGCAAAAAATTATAAAAAAAAGACTAAAGAAACTGATTACTTTAGTGAAAAAAAGTGGCCCCCTGAGTTCCCTTTAGAATTAAAAGGGGAAATCTTATCTTTAAAAAAGGGAGAAATTTCAGCACCTTTAGAAATGTCAAATGGGTATCTTTTGGTGCAAATAAAGGATGTAAAGAAAGAACGTATCCCTTCATTTAATGAAGTAAAAGACCAGGTGAAAAATAAATGGATTATAGAGCAAGCCCAGAAAAAGGCTAAGAGAAAAGCAGAAGAAATACTAAATTTATTGCAGAAAAAGGGGAGAATACCCCATGATTATCAGAAAAACATTCAGGAAACAGGATTTTTTTCTCCTCAAAAGCCTATTCCCAAAGTAGGTTTTGCCCCTAAGGTAGAAAAGGAGCTCTTTTTACTTACCTTGAATCAACCTTATTTGGATTATGTGCCTGAAATAAAAGATAAATTTTATATATTCAAACTCAAAGCTCGCCAAGAACCAGATAAGACTGAGTACCAAAAAGACAAGGAAATGTTTAAAAAAAACCTCCTAACCCGACAGCGTCTAATTATTTTTAATACTTGGGTAAATAGCCTTCGTCAAAAGGCAAAAGTAGAAATTAAACAAGAAATGCTGTAATAATTATGATGAGTTTCCAATTCTCCCATTCAGAGCAGTTCAAGACCTTCAAGACAGTCCTCCACCACGCAATACTTTACCATCTACCGCTAAGCCTTTGCCTTTAAAATATTCTTTTCATCCATTAATTTACCTTTAACACAAAGGGGAAGAAAAAGTCAGAGGATTTTGATATCTGTTAAAAACAAATTATTTCGTGACTTTGACGAAGTCCTGACCTACAGACTGTTTTACTTGTATTCTTCTGATTTTGTTGTTATTCTACAAAAATTTATAATCTAAGGAGGCAAAATATGAAAGCAAAGGAGATAATGAACAGGAAAATAGAATACATAAAATTTGATGCCACCGTGTATGATGCCATAGAAAAAATGGTGGATAAGCGAATCAGGTCTTTGGTAGTAAAGCCTAGAGATGAGCAGGATGTTTATGGAATAATTACTGTAAGGGATATTGTTTTTAGAGTGATAGGTAAAGGGCTTGACCCTCAAAAAATAAAGGTGGACGAAACTGCTTCTAAACCCTTAGTTTGCGTGGATAAAGATATGGATATAGAGCATATTATTAGTATGATGGAAAAATTTAATATTGCCCGTATTTTTATATGTGAAAAGAAAAAAATCCTGGGAGTGGTAGCCTTGTTAGATGTTATGGCTGGCTCTTTAATAGAAAGGGCAAAAGGAGGATAAGTTGTTTAAAAAGTCCTTTTTAGGTGGCAAAAATGAGGAGAGAGTCATAGAGAAAATAAAAAAACATATAAAAATTCTATACACTGCCTGTGAGACTTTTAAGAGTGCTTTAGAAAAACAGGATATAGAAAAAATGCTAACTGTTTCTGACTTAGAAAGAGAAGGAGATATAGTAAGAAGGGAAGTACTTTCAAATATTTATGAAGGAGCTTTTTTGCCCTTTATTCGGCCTAATATCTGCAAGTTTGTAGAAATTATGGATAATGTTCTCGATGAGCTAAAAAATGCTGCTCAGGTATACGATATGGGGTTAAAACTGGATAAAGACATAAGAACTGATTGCATTGAAATAGCCCATTTAAATTTAAACATGTGTGAAATGCTCTCTATTACCTTTGAAGCGTTGTGTGAAGGCCAGGATTTGAGAGAAAAGATGTTGGTTATCAGAATCTATGAGAAAAAAGTGGATGAAATGAAATTAGATTTAGTCAAAAAACTAATGGGAAGGGAAATAAAAACCTTTTGGGAAGGAAAAGTCCTTTCTGATTTTATATCCTATCTTTCAAATATCAGCGATATCATTGAGGATGCCAGCGATTACCTCCAGATTTTAAATATAAGCATAAGATAACTTATGACTGACCTAATTCCTATTATAGCCTATACCTTAATTGCCTTTAGTGTTGGCTCAAACGACACATCTAATGCCTTAAGTATATGTATAGGTGCTGAAATTATAAAATTTAAAAAGGCAGTCTTTCTATTTGGATGCTTTGTTTTAATGGGCGTTATATTACAAGGTCAAAGGGTAATGCATACCGTAGGGAAAAGCCTATTACCCATAAACTTAGCTATTTTAAATATAGCTTTGTTAATCTCTGCCTTTTTAATTATTCTTTCCAACTGGAAAAAATTGCCCCTTTCTACCCATCAAGTAATAATTGGCAGTTTGACCGGAGCGGGAATGGCCTTTGAGGTAGATATAAATCTTTCCTCCCTTTTTAAAATCGTGCTTTCTTGGATTATATCTCCTTTAGGGGCTTTTCTCTTTTCTTTAACCCTTTACAGAATAATGGAAAAAACTCTTTCTAAAATGCCTTTGTTTCAAATTGAAAGGATTCTCAGAATTTTATTGCTCATCAGTGGTTTTTTAATAGCTTATAATACTGGTGCCAATGAACTGGCAACTATTTTAGGGGGTGTGATACATACAGGGTTAATGGACCAATTACAGGCTTCCTTATTAGGTTCTTTTTTTGTATTCTTAGGAGCCATCCTTTTAAGCCACCGGGTGATAGAGACTGTAGGTAAGGAGATAGTTGCCTTAGACCCCTATTCAGGTTTTGCTGCCCAATTTGGTGCAGGTATTTGTGAATTACTCTTCACTTTCTTGGGAATGCCTGTTTCCACCACTTATTGCATCATTGGAGGAATTAGTGGAGTGGGAATGCTAAAAGGAATGGAGACAGTGAAGATGGCTTTAATTAAAAAAATAGTCCTAAGCTGGATTTTAACTCCCTGTTTGGCCTTTATAACCTGTTTTATCTTAGCAAAAATTTCCCACAATATGTGATTGATTTTGGGATAAGGAAACAAAAAAATGTCCTGCCCTCCAAGGGGACAGGACATGGGTCACTACAACGAAGTAAAAGAAATTTACATAAAAAAGCAGACTTTCAATGTTCTTTAGCTTCCTCGGTTTTTTCTATTAACTTCCAATTTGCCCTATTATGACATTCACCACAAGTGGCAGGGCCTGTGTTTTTCTTTTCCCTGGCCAATTTTCTATGGCAGCCCACACAATTTGTGTGATAGGCATTCATTAAAGAAGGGGTAACACCCCCATCTTCTCTTTTTTCGTCTTTGAACCCATGACAATCTGTACAACCTGTTTCTTCTCCCTCTTCATAGACTGCTTTTCCTTCTTCTTCGCTATACACATGGTGACAGTCAGCACAGGATTCATCCCCACCTAAAACATCCACATGTTTCTGATGGGTAAAGATTACTGGTGCTCTTTCTAATTTCTGAAAGACTTCCTCATGGGCAATGGTCATCTCCTCATCTTGGGCAAAAAGATATCCTCCTAATAAGACAATACTTAAAAAAGAGAGGCCTATTATCCATCCCATCCATTTTCTCATCATTTTCCTCCTTTATGCCTTTATTGCTTCTGGAATTTCAATGCACTCAACCAATAGTTCACTAATAAATTTGACATGCATATCTAAATTATAATGTCCAACAATATCTTCCATTCCACTATGGCAATTATGACACGGAGTAACTACAATCTTTGCCCCGGTTCTTTCCAATTGTTCTGCCTTTACTTTGTTGCTGTCACACCGCTTTGTCTTCCAAGGTGGTCCACAATTGATAACATCACCTCCAGCATTACAACAATAATTATATTCTCTATTTGGCCACATATCCCTAAAGTCTTCACAAATGGCCTTCATTACATAACGGCCCATTTCATATAAACCCCTTCCCCTCATGATATTACAAGGGTCATGCAGGGTTACAGGTTCTTTTATCTTACGGGCAATTTTAATCTTTCCATCACGCAATAGTTCATAATAAAATTGAACTGCATGGACGATAGGTATGGGGTGCATCCTCCAGCCCAATATTCTATTGCCTCTATCATAGACAGACCTAAAAGCATGGCCACACTCACCCATCACAATCTTTTTACACTTGAGGCGCATGGCTGCTTCAAAGTGGGCCTTTTTTACCCTGCCCATTACTTCCCAATCACCAGAATACATGGCCATATCACTATTGTCCCAGCCATCAAAAGAGGGCATTGTCCAGTCTATTCCTGCAACGGTCATGATAACCGAAGCATTAGCCAGCAATTGAGCCAAAATTTTGGGTTCAGGCCCAATTACAGAATACATTACATCTGCCCCCTCTTTGTCCAAAGGAATACGTGCAGTAGTGACTATATCTTGGGCATCTTCTTCTTGCCACTGTAAGGTATCAATCCATTCGTCTTGTTTTACCCACATCTGATTCATAGTAACCGCATGGCTATTCACTGTGTCTTGTAAGTACTGAGGTACTACCCTACAAAAATGACATATTCTTCTGACTAAACTGATAAGATAGGCCATATCTATGCCAAAAGGACAGTACATAGAACACCGCATACACACATTACATTCAGTATAGACAATTTCAGCCGCGGTCTTAATAAATTCAGCATTTACTTTTCCCTTTGCCTTTAACATCGGCCAAAGGGTATTTCTAATCTTTCCTACAGGGGCAAAATGGGGATTACCATCATTAGAAAGATAATGATGACAGGCACTAGAACACAATCCGCAATGGATACAGGTATCCACATAAGCTTTAATTCTGGCCCAGCCTTCTCCAATTAATATCCGATTAACAATCTTTTCTATCCTTTCAGGTGTTAGCTTCTTTACCGGTTCATCTAAACCAATATCTTGGACATGCCATTTATCCCAATTTTCTCTAGGCTCTATAGGGCCTATATATTCTGCCATAAATTAAACCTCCTTAAAAATTAATAATCTTTTACATGACGCACAGCGCCAAATTCAGAACCCATATAGGCACGTGTCATCCAGAAGGTCAACATGTGACTAAGGCGGGTAAAAGGAATAGCTACAAGCATCAATTCTCCACTTAAAATATGTAAAATTAACATTATTTTATAAGGTAAAATCCATTGATAATGAGCTAAAAAACCGGTAATAAATGGTAGGGCGGCAATAGCTAAGAGCACATAGTCAGAGGTAAAGGTAACATATTTCACTTCTGGTAAAATTCTTCTCCTCATAAAGAAAAATACACAGGCAGCAATTACTACCAAACTCATAATATCTGCCAACCAATCTGGAATTGTCCACCAACTAATTTTAAAAGATTCATACCAGAGAATATTATGGGCTAAAAGGAAAATAGGCGCTATCAATAGGCAAATGTGAAAACTAAAGGAAATAATGGTATGAGCAGGCCTTTGACGCATATTGAGACTGCCAAAAGGAATAATCCAGTGTAAAATAGAACGAAGTCCGTATTTTAAGCTAAAATAGTCATATACCGTTTGGTCTTTTTTCCAGGAAAGCCAAGAAAGATAGATTATTTTCCCTAAGCTTCCCACCACAAATACTATAAAAGTAATCCACAAAAGAGGACCTCTTACAAACTCATACATATCTTCCTCCTAATAACTTACATAAATAAATGTAAGCCTATGTTTAACATTTGGTCTATACATTGTCAATAAAATTAACCCAATATTTCACTTACAGAAATAATACGCCGATAATATTTTCCATTTTCAATGCATCTTAAGAGCATCTTATTTCCATCAGGACTAAAGATTGGTGGCCATATCGCATCAAATTCTTTATTCCAGACCTTTCCATTTATGGCCCAGGTATATTTGTGATTTCTTTCTACCTTAGTAGCAACATTTTCTCCATCAGGACTGAAGACAGGGTCCCAGACCATATCAAACCACTCAGGCCAGATATAGTCATCTACTACAATACTCCATACTCGGTAGGGCTTTAATTCTACCACAGGTTCATCTAATTTTACTATAGCCGCAATCTTTTTTCCATTAGGGCTAAAGACAGGCTCTACCACAGCCCCATTTACGGTAGTATTCCATGGCTTACCATCTACAGCAATAGTCCATTTCCCATTTTTCAGGGCGACTACCGCAGCAATAGAAACTTCATCAGGGCTAAAAACCTGATGCCAAAGTTGTTTAAATATAGCAGGCCAGATAATTTCTCCATCTATAGCTAAAGACCATTTGCCTTTCTGCACAGGAGCCGTCACTCTGTGGCTATTTGGCTTAAACTTAGGTCCCCATGTCCAGCTATAAGCCTCTGACCAGGGTTTTCCGTCTATAGCAATAGTATTATGCTCGGGGTCAATTCTTACCTCTGCTGCTACATGAGCGCTGTCAGAACTAAAATCTAACCCCCAAACATTTTGGAATTTTTTGGGCCAAGGCTTCCCATTGACGGCTACTGTCCAGAGACCTTCTTCAAATTTAAAAATATCTCCTTCAGGCATGGCCTCTATCTGCACTGCCGCTGCTGTGTTTCGTCCATCAGGACTGATAACCATATCTCTCATCTCTAAAAAGTCATTTTCCCAAGGCTGGTCATTTACTACTACCTTGTATTTTCCCTCACTCCTTGCCTTGATTGCAATGCTTTTGCCATCAGCGCTGAATGTAGTATCCCATACATACTCAAACTTATTTTCCCAAGGATTTCCATCTATAGCCAGTGTCCACTCATCATCTGCACAAACCAAGGCTGTTAAACGATCGTCAGGGCTAAATTTTACTGACCAGACTTTTTCAAACGTTTCTTCCCAAGTCTCTCCGTTGACACAAATAGTTATTTCTTCATCTTCTGTCTTCACCGCTGCTGCGATTTTTTCGCCATCATTACTCACTACCAGCTCATGTACCTGAGGAAATTTTGATATCCATTCATTTATATCTGTGATACATTTTTCCTTCGTTTCCCAATCCCAGTTCTTTATATTAGGCATAATACTTCGGCATACACAGGAGTGGACAGCAGCACTCACCGCATTCCAGGTTTTTATATCAAACATAACACCCCCTCCTTTATTTTTATTCTATTTAAACAAATCTAAAAAAATAGTCAAGTAATTTTTTACTTGTTTTTTATAAAACTTGCCCAGGGCACTATTACCTCTTGAGGTGAAACACCACCATGGACATAAAGAGGTTGTTTATAAGATGGCCTTAAGACAGAGGTCATTTTCATTCTGAAACCATGGTCTGAAAATAAAAAAACATTTTTATTGCCTTTTAATAGAGGTTTTAAAATGGGCTTTAATTGGGTTATCATCTCATTTATTATCTGATGAGGAAATAAGTGTGTTTGATGAATATAGGTGTCAATTAAATCTATTTTAAAGATTTTTAAGGCATCTTTTTTTAGTAAATGTAAACCAGGTGAAAGATTTTCTGAATAAATCTCTAGATTTAAAGCAGTTAATTGAGTGAAGGTATCTGTTGGGGCCTGGGCCCAATAAAAACCTTCTTTTTCTATTTTATACCCTAAAGAAGGTAAAAGCTGTTTTTTAAAGACCATCCATAAGTCCCAACGCAGTCCATCTAATAAAATAGCTACTCCTTTTGGAGGTAAGGTTAGAGGTGCATATTTTTGTTGTTCATAAAATTGCTTAAATTTTTTATCCAGGGTTTTATTCCAATCAGTAAGTTGTTTTAAAAAAGACTGCTTTAAAGTGTGGGGAAGATTGCTAGTCATTACTTCTCCCAACATCCATTCCATGTGTCCTAATTTTTCTTTTAAAAATCCTTCCCAGGCTTCTTTAGTAGAATAATCATCTACAGATGTCTTTATTAAAGATAATAGTTTCTGATAACTCAAAACCAGTTTTTTGGTCTCTTCATCCAAATTAGAGATAGAAAACTCCTCCTGTTTTTCTAAAAGATAAGCTAATATACGACTTTTTAGTTGAGGGAAAAGCCTTTCTCTCTCCAAAGAAAATGAAAGATTTGGTTGATAAAAACGCAAGTGTTGCCATAATAAGTCCTCGTCTTCTATCCTCTCTGCCCATTGTTTGAATGCCTCTTCTTCAGAAAGCCTTAAGGTGAGCTTTAAGAGGCTAGGTTGTCTATCCTGCCATTCTGTTTCTGGAATCCTGGCTAATTCTCCTGCTAAAGATAGAGGCAATTTATGAAAGTGACACCAAGCAAGAAATACCAGGAAAGAAAAAAAACGTTCCTTCCACTTCTGAGCTAAAGGGATAAAACCCGGTTCTAATTCTCTTAAGGCCAGTTCTAAGGCAGGTGGAACACCCGTTGTAGAGACAGTTACCTTGACATAAGCATCTGGTGGCAATCCTTCCCTTCCTTCTAACCAGTCTTTAAAAATAGTTTCAAGTTTGCTCTTAGGCAGATTTTGGCCTTGTAAGCGAGTGATAAGGGTGTCCAAGTTTCTTTCCACCACAGTGATTCCCTGCAAAAGGGCATTTTTAAGTTCTGGAGTAATGGCAAGCAATTCTTCTACTTCTCCCTTCTTTTTTAAAAAACTAGCTAGTTGGTTTGCCTTTTCTTTATTCCCAATTTCTTTAAGAGCCTTAATGTAAGTCTCCAAGCGGTTATTCAATGGAGGGGATTGTAAGGCTTGCATGGAGGCATTAATGCCTTCTTGTATCTGGTTTTTTAATATAGAAATAGAAGGTAAATCCACCTCCTGCCCTAATTTCCAACCACAGGCACATACGGGACTCTCAGCTAAGCATGCCTCCACATCTGCCTGACATAGTTGTTTTAACACCTTATTTAGTTTTTTTTCTATTTTTTCCAAATAGGCCCTGGCTGGCAATACAGGCAGGCTAGACCAAAGTTTTAATAACTTATAATCTGGTTCTTGTTGTAGCTTAAAATAATCATTGAAACGCTCAGGTGTTAAATATGAATTATGTTTTTCCTTATAGACTTGGGTATACGCCTTGTGAAAATCACTAAAGTGTTCTTCTAAGCTCAATAATGCAGATGGATTAAACAATAAATTTTTTTTAAATATCTCAGCAACTTCTTTATAATGGGCTTTTAATCCATGGTCATCTGGTAGTAAATGCAAGTCAGGATGATGTAAGTATTCATAAATAAAGCAGGTTTTTTCTCTCTTTTCATAAAATTCATGTATGGCCTGAAAACGTGCCCAAAGGATATCTATAAAACTTATTTCTCTCAATGTTTCACAGAACCGTTTAAGTCCAGAAGTAGCAGTTAAAGAGCCTTTTATGGCCTCTAATAGCTGTTCTAATTGTTGTAATGTTTCCTGGGCCAGATTCAAATCTGAAAAGGCAAAAATAGGATGAGAATGAAATTTATTTAAAAATGTTTTTATAGCTTGTAATTGGAACTTTGTATTCTTTTTAAATTCTATTAATGTTTGCCATAGGGTTTCCTGCTGAGTTACAGTCAATCTTTGTCCTTGAAACTTCTGGGGCAAGAAGGGCACCTTAGAGAGTAAATTTAATTCTTCTGAGGAAAGAGTTGGAGTTAATTCTATGGTATCAACTTTATTCAAACTAGAAAGGTTTATCCTGGTAGGTGATAACCTTTTATCTTGGTGATAAGGCATTAACAGGCCACTATGAATTAAGGCCAAGAGTAAAAGTGTATATTGTTCTTCACATAGCCCAAATTTTCCCCAATGTAAATATTCAAATAATTCTTTAGTAGACCAGCGGTCTTTTGTTTGAAAGGCTTCTAAAATGTGTTTTATTAAGGGTGCTCTGGTTTCTTCTATTACTACTTGATAACCCCCAGGTATTTTCTTTAGGATACCCAGAGGACGGACAATTCCTTCTATCAATAGTTTTAATCCCCTTTCTTCGCGTTTTAAGGTAATTTCTCCTGGAATAATAAGGGCATTTGCCAATTGTTGTCTTTGAAAGAAAGGAGGAGGTAGGGTATGGGGAGCAATAAGGTGATGTAAAGGGTATCTTTTTTCTAAAATAAAGGCCCCTATTCCTTCTAAGAGACGAAGCCAACTACTGGCATCCAAAATAACTACTTGAGTGGCCTCCTTTTGACTGAAGTAAAGACTACCTTGACGATATGCCCAAGTAAGTTCTTGTGTGGACTGCTCAATAGCATGTTGATAAAGGGTAGTAACTACCTTTTGCAATTTTTTCCCTTTAGCCGTGGTATCGGTTTGATAACGCTCTAACAATTGTCCATAAATAAAGGCCTCTTCTAAATAGAGTTCATTTACCTTTTCTGGAATCCATACCCCTACGCCCGGGGGCAAAGGAGGCAAGCTGACTTCTTCCTTAAGAGGTAAACTAAGGATAAACAGATGGAAGTCGGAGTGAGGTTCTATCTTTGTTAATGAATCCAAAAATTTTTCTAGGGTGACAAAATGAATTTGGCCTTCTCTGCGGGTGTTTTGCCAGATAATATTTACATCTATTTTTCCTGTCTTGCTTAACTCTTTAAAGGGAATGGGAGAAGAAACTGCATGTTGATAATTAAATTGGTAAATCCTTTCATCACCTGGTAAGATAGCCTGTTTTAATTGGCGAAATCGAGCACGGATGATAAATTGTGTATCTTCTTCTAAATCTAAGTAAAACTTATCTTCTAGAAATTCTTTACCTGGCTCATGTCTGAGATAGGCCCCTTTTTGAATTAACTGGTTAAGGATATCATGGATAAAACGAAAATTAAGTATAGGGTCTAAATCAGTAAAGGGATGTAAAATAGCCAGAGTAAGTTCTTTTACGGTAGGGTGATGTTTTATAGGTGAAACTGCTAATAGAATCAGGAGTTTTATTAGAGAAAGGGCAACTTTTTGAGTCTCAGGCTCAGGAAATAGGCCAGGAATAAGCTGTTTATAAAGCCCATAAACCTTTTCATAGTATGGATTGGTTTCCAAAGTTTCACGAAGCCTATCTGAAAAATGGTCAAATATAAGGGTAGGAGAAAGTAAAGTAGAGGGTGGGGCATTCAATAAAGAGGGAATGTGCCTTTTAGTGTCTCCTTTTAAGCGGCTATATACAAAATCAATTGCTCCGCGGTGTTGAGAGAATAATCCCCTTAATTCATGTAAAAGTTGGATGGTCAAAGGATGGACAGGATAAAGCTTAAACCATTGTTCCCAATCAAAAGGTAAATAATTAAATGTCTGTTTAAAATATTCATATAGTTCTTCCAGGTATGCCTTGGCCTGGAGTCGCTTTTTTACCAAACGTTCACTTACAATCTCTTCTATGTGAGCTCCAGCAAATAATAAACGCACAGGGTATCTATCTTTAATTTTGGCAAAGGCATCTTGGGGAATATCTCCAGTGGTTTCCAATTTCTCTTGTAAAGCAGCAATAATCCATAAAGGAATATCTTGGGCCGCTTCACCTAAAAACTGGAGAAAGCGGATATCTTCTTGAAAGGCAGGAATAGTGGGTTTTGACTTTAAAAATTCAGATAATTCATCTACTAATAATATTGCCCCTTTATAACCCTCTTCCTTCAATACCTGCTTAAGTTGTTTTAATAACACCTCACGGTCTAATACAGGACGATAGGGTAAATTCAATTTTTGAAATAATTGATGTAGATGGGGCCAGTATTTGAAAGTAAAAAGTTCTTTTTTAGAAATATTTAGCTGTTTGGCAAGTTCATTTAAGGTATCTTTATTATTTTCTAAAAGCCTTTCTAACTCCGCCATAAAATTAGGTGGTAATAGTCCTTTATGAAAACAACTTTCCAAATCATTATTTATGGTTTCTAATACGATTTCTTGTAAACGGAATTCATTACCATAATCTAAAAGGGAAATGGGAATAACCAACCATGGTCCTTTGACTTTAGGTAAATTGGGCACTGGTGGTGTAGTTTGAGACTTAAGATAAAGATAAAGGCAGGCTAAAAAATGTGACTTGCCACTTCCATAACCCCCCTCAATAAAAAAACCTTTTCCTTTTTCTTCAGCCAAACTGGCAAAAATGGCCTGAAAGGCCCGATTTACTTCCTGGGTAAACACCAAATCAGTTTGTAATGCTTCTCCCCCGGGTTCTAAGGCCTGTTTTAGATAAATTACAGTCTTAATTTCTGGCAGGGTGATTAAATCAGCTATCTGTTGCATGAGTCTCCACTAATTTTTGATACCTTTTTATCCAGCCATATATTTTCACCTTTTCTGGATGGCGTTGCAAGGCCTCTTCCAAGGTGGAAAGCAAAGCATCTACTCGCCCCTGACGTTGATAGGCAGAAAATAATGCACTCCTTACTGGATGAAAATAGGGGTCTTGTAAGAAAAATTGTCTTAGTATTTCTATACCTTTATTTATAAGTTCAGGTGCTTCACACTTAATCAAGGTAAAACCCAAATTTAACGTGGCTTCTTTATTTTGAGGTTCTATCTTTAACACCCTTTCATAGAGGTTAATGGCCTCATAAAGTTTATTGTGTTGCCGTGCCATCTGGGCTTGAGTAAGCAATAAATTTACATCTTTTTGGGCAAAAGGCATACCAGCGATAACTTGTATTTCCCTTTCCCAATCAGCATTCCCTTTTATATATCTTTTTATTAAAAGCACCTGTCTTTTTAATTGGGCATCCTTAGGATTTTCTTTTAAAAGCAACTCATAGACTTTTAGGGCCTCTTGATACTTTTTTAATCTGGTCAAAATCACTGCCTGAAGACGGCGAATATGAAAATTGTCTTGAATGTGAAAAGGTACATTTTGTAACAACTGCCATGCCTTTTGTGGCTGTTTGGCCTTTAAATGAGCTTGAAGCAACCAGTAAAGTAAAATTTGACTAGGAGATTGTTGAAATAGATACTGAAATATTTCACAGGCCTCCTGAGCTGATTTTTTATTTCCCTTGGCTAACAAAATCCGTCCTTTTAATTGAAGCGCTTGCCTTTCCGTAGGCCATTTCTCCAATACTTCTTTACATATCTTTTCTGCCCTTTCAATGGCCTTTTTTTTTAATAACAATTCTACCCAAAGGAGTTTGTATTTCAGATTTTCAGGTTCTTGATTTAGAAGTTCTAAAATTTCCTCCTCTGCTTTAATAGTGTCAGTTTGAATAAGCCTTTTGATAGTAGCAAACTGTTCTTTTTCCATAAAAATATTTTAGCATAGATTTTAGGGAGGAGAAATATATCCAGAATCCTTAATCAGAATGATAAAGCCAGAGGTGGTGTCTCATTTCAGGTAAGGATTATTAATCTCACACCTTGGTTCCATATATCCGATAACGCTTTGTAAGGTGAGCGTGTATCATTTCTGTCATGCGGATGACAGGTATGTTATCTTCTAATAACCAAGAAAATTCCAGTCTTTGATAAGAGAACTTCCTCAAGGCCTTCCCTGCTTCAAAAAGAAACAGAGGCACAATTCCTGTATGCTGGTATTGTCTTTTGATACCCAAAGTTACTGCCCTTATTCTAGTAATTTTTCGGCGATACCATAAGAATTTCAGCCACCCCAAAGAAGACAAGCTCCCATTTAAATGTTTTAAAACCTGAAAATAATCAGGCAGAAACATTAAAAAACCTACCGGTTCAGTTTTAACTTCTGCTAGCCAGACCAATTCTGGGATTACCAAAGGTTTCAAACGTTCAGCCATTTTATGAATTTCGGCATCTGTCATAGGCACAAAGCCCCAGTTTCTGGACCAGGCATGATTATAAACTTCTTGAACCCGTTTTAATTCTTCATCCCAATTTTTTATATTTATAGGTCTTATCTTCACATCTGGATATCTATTTTGTAAACGTATAGCCATCTTCCCTAATCTAGCCATAATGCCATCTCTGAAAGGTAAAGAAATTTCGTAAGCTAGTAAATCCTTTATTTTTTTAAGACCAGCTTGCTCCAATAATTCGGGATAATAAGGGGGATTATAAGTCATCATCACACAAGGAGGGTCTTTAAAATCATCTATTAGGATACCGCAAGTCTCATTAGTAGAGGGATTTACCGGGCCATAAATTTGAGCCATTCCTTGGGTTTTAATCCATGTTTTTGCAGTGTTTAAAAGCGCTTTGACCACAGATAAGTCAGGAATTGTTTCAAAAAAACCAAACCAGCCTATTTTTGCCTGATGATAACTATTATAATTTTCATCAATAATACTGACAATTCTCCCCACTACTTGGCCATTTTTATAGGCCAGAAACAATTCCCGCTTAGCATGTTTATAAAAAGGATTTTTTTTAGGATTTAATAAGAAATCAGTCTCTTCTAATGAGGGAGGCACCCAATAAGGGTCATTTTGATAAATCTTCCAGGGAAGATGCAAAAATTCTTGCCATTGGCGATTTGTGACAACTTTTTTTATTTCTATCATTAAATAATGCCTGCCTTGCGTCCTGCTTGAGCAAATGCCTCTAATGCCCTCTCCAATTGTTTTTGAGTATGGGTAGCCATCACACTGGTGCGCAATAAGGCCCTTCCAGGAGGAACTGCTGGAGGCACAACCGGACTAACAAAAACTCCATTTTCTTCTAGATAACGACACATTTCAAATGTCTTGTCTGTATTACCAATAATCACAGGCACAATGGGAGTAGTGCTATATCCTGTATCAAAACCCAAAGTTTTCAAACCCTCTGCCCAAAAGTGGGCGTTATCCCAGAGCTTTTTTCTTCTCTCTGGTTCTGTTTTTATTATCTTAAATGCCATACTAGCAGCAGCGGCCAAAGGAGGAGCCAAACTAGCACTAAATAGTAATGCCCTACCTACATGTTTTACATATTCTATTACCTCTCTTTTGGCAGCTATAAAACCTCCAATAGTAGCTAAGGATTTGCTAAAAGTGCCCATGATGATATCTGTTTCTTCTTCAAGACCAAAATGTTCTGCTGTCCCTCTACCATTTTTCCCCATTACTCCGATTCCATGAGCATCATCTAACATAATCCTGACACCATATTGTTTACTTAAATCAACTATCCCGGGGAGATTGGTCAAATCTCCTTCCATACTAAAAACTCCATCTACAATAATTAACTTTGGTTTTTCAGGCTCACATTGTAATAGACGTTCTAAACTCTGCATATCATTATGAGGATAACGTTTGAAACAGCCAGAAGCGAGACGACAGCCATCAATGATACTTGCATGGTCAAATTTATCTAAAATAGCTACACAATCTTGGGTCACTAATGCTTGAATACAGCCTAGATTAGTCTGCATACCAGTAGCAAATACAATGCTGGCTTCCTTTTTGAAAAATTCGGCAATTTGGGCCTCCAAGTCTTCGTGTAAGTCGATAGTGCCATTCAACAAACGGCTCCCTGCACAACCTGTTCCATATTTTTTAATGGCCTTAATGGCTGCCTCTTTAACCCTTTGGTCTTCAGTCAGGCCCAAGTAGTTATTTGAACCCAACATAATAAACCTTCTTCCGTTGATATTTACCTCTGGGCCCTGAATAGAAGAAATAGTGCGGAAATAAAAATATTGTTCTGCTTTTTTTACTGCCTCCAATTGATGGTAAAAATCAAAACACTTAGAAAAAATATCTGTTTTCATAATTATAACCATCCATGTATTTGATACCACCTCAATGTCAAAGTCATGCCTTTGGCCAGACTGTATTGAGGTTTATAATTCAATAAATCTTGAGTTTCTGAAATATCACAAAACCAAGTTTTTTGAAAGACCTCTTTTAATTTATTTCTAGAAAAAATTAACGGTTTTTTAAAAAAATGACTATAAAACTCAGCACCCATAGCAAAAAAATAGGTTAAAAGTTTAGGCACTTTTATCACAAAGGGCCTTTTATCCAGAATCTCAGAAATAGTATTTATAACCCCTTGCCAGGTATATGCCTTCCCATCAGAGAGAAGGAATACCTTGCCTGAAGGTAGGTCATTTTCCAGAACTTTCATGAGGGCTTGCACTACATCTACTACATAACAAAAACTCAAAATACCATCTGGGTTTAAAATAGGGGCAAAACCTTGTTTGATAACCTGGAAATAACTCAGGAGTTCTTTATCTCTTGGACCATAAATGACTGTTGGTCTAAAGATTATAATTGGTATTACCTCTTTGAATTTTGCCAATGTCTGCTCAGCTAGCCATTTACTTCTGGCATAATGAGTCTGAGGATAGGGAGGGTCATTTGGAGTAATTACTTCCGTTTTCTGGCCATTTACGGCCAATGTGGAAACAAATACAAAGGCCTTTAGAGGTAACTTTTGTCTCAATACTGAATTTATTAAGTTTACCGTCCCTAAATAGTTAACTTGATAAAAAAGAGAAGGTCTTATGGCTTTAACCACACCTGCCAAGTGATAAATGAAATCTACTTTGGGCAATCTCAAGTCTTTTTTCCGGCAATCACCAACAATTAAATTTACAGGTAGGCCATGTAACCACCTTAAATTGTGTGCGTTTCGAACCAGACAATAAACTTCATGGCCTTCCTTTAAAAGTCCTTCTACTAAATGACTACCAACAAAACCCGTAGCTCCTGTAACTAAAATTCGTTCCAATAGAGGCCCTTTTCTTGGAGTTCGCCGATATTAAACACTAGCAGTTTACTTAATTCCATGTCATTTTTCAAGATTAACTCCAAAGTTCATCAGGACTTCGTCAAAGTAATTTTAACGGAGATCCAAATGATAAGCGCACCTGTCTGCCGACAGGCAGGATGGCTCAATGCAGAATGCAAATTGAAAAATGCAAAATTGCCTTCTGTTAAATTGGAACGTTAGCACGTTGGAATTGGGAATTAGGAACTGGGAATTGGGAATTTCTATTTTCTATTTTCTGTTTCCCGTTTCCCTTTCCTTCTTTTCCTTCTTTATGCGCGTTAACACGTTTACACATTGACACGTTTACATGTTAGAAATGGAAACTGGGAATTTCTGTTTTCCGTTTTCTATTTTCTTAACTATATTTTGTAGGTTTGACCCCAATTCCACTACATTTGACTATTTCATTCCCTCACTATTTCACTACTCACTGATTTAATGTTTTGGCATTAAGACATTTGGATTTCATTTGGTATTTGGATTTTGAAATTTGGATTTTTTATTTTTGTTAAATTACTTATGGCCTGACTTTGACGTACCCCTCCAAGGTTCATAATAGGCTTTTTCAAAAAATAAAGGTGCAAATTTTAAAAACCTTGTTTTATCCTATAACTTTTCCTATACTTACTTCATGTGGTGGCTTTATAATAGTAGTCTGTGGCTTGGTCTTTTACTCAGCCTCCCTTTAAGAAGATGGCAACCCAAGATGCAATATTATTTTTATTATCGTTTAGGGCGAACCTTAAGACAAGATTGGTCTGTTTCCTTGAGAGAAAAAAGACCTGTTTGGTTCCAAGCCCTTTCTGTGGGAGAGGTGTTTTCAGTAGTGCCTTTGGTAAAGGGTTTTTGTCAGCACTGGCCAGATGTGCCTGTTTTTTTTACTGCCAGCACCATGACTGGTCATAAAATAGCCATTAATCAGTTAAAACACACTGTTGCCGGAATTGGTTATTTCCCTTTGGATTTTCCTTCCAATATAAATTATTATCTTAAGATGATTAATCCCAGACTCATTGTTCTTACCGAGACCGATATTTGGCCTAATTTTTTGAAAATCACTAAGGAAAGAGAAATACCTTGTCTGCTGTTGAATGCACGCATTTCAGAGCGTTCTTATCGACGCTATAAATTGATAAGAAGCTGGTTTTCAGAGACTATAAATAGGCTCAGTTTTGTAGGTGTTCAAAGGCCAGAAGATGCTGAACGTTTTTTACACTTGGGTGTTTCTTCAGAAAAAATAAAAATTATGGGCAACCTTAAATTCGATAAACCTATTCCCCAAATAAATACTGCCTTAGTTATGCAACTTAAAGCAGAACTGGGTATTTCAAACTATCAACCTGTTTGGATTGCAGGTAGCACCCATCAGGGCGAAGACGAAATTATACTTAAGACACATAAGGCCCTGTTGCAATTTTTCCCAGAACTGTGTCTTATTATTGCCCCGAGACATCCTGAGCGTTTTGATACCGTAACTCAATTGGCCATAGATATGGGTTTTCGCACTAAAAGGCGCACCGAAGAAAAAGAGGGAAAGTGGGAAGTTATAGTCTTGGATACCCTAGGAGAATTAGCCCGTGTATATGCAGTGGCAGCATTTGTTTTTATTGGTGGGAGTTTGGTGCCTATAGGAGGACACAATCCTTTAGAGGCTGCAATATGGGGAAAACCAGTTATTTTTGGGCCTTTTATGTTTAACTTTAGTGAAATCGCCAAGCAAATGCTTAAGGAGAAAGCAGCCGTTCAGGTGAAAGAAAAAGAGATTTTTAACACTTGCCGTAATTTTTTGGAACAGCCAGAATTGGCTCATAAGATGGGTAAACGGGGAAAAACAATTATTGCAAATAATCAAGGAATAGTAAAGGAATATTTAAGGATCATAGAAAGGTATTTATGAATAGGTTTTGTTTTTTGGGTTGTATTCTTTTTTTTCTGTTAAGAGCTAGTATGGAAGAACAGTGTATACATATTGATTATAAAAATACCTCTTTATTTTTAAAAAAGACACATGGTTTAAAGGCCTTAGTGCTTATTCATGGAGGTAAGGCATCCACTGAAAGTGCTAAGGCAATGTGTGAACGTTATATCCCTGCCTTTCCTGAATATGACTTAATTTCTATAGATTACCGTTTTAGTGGTTTTGGTGGAAAAGAACTAGACGATGTAATAAATGGGATTAGGTATGCTCATTCTCTATCCATTCCTGAAGTTTATCTCTTAGGTGAAAGCCATGGGGGCTATCTTGCTTTAATGGCAGGGGCTAAAGAGAAAATAAGTGGTATTATAGATGCTTATGGAATAACAGATTTGATAGCCATGAAAGAATATACTGAAAAGGAAAATACTCAATTAAACACAGATTGGCAGGATTATATTCAGGCCACCTTAAAGGAATGTGCAAAAATAGGATTAGAGACTTGTTTAAAAAAACGTTCTCCTTATTTTGGGGCTTATAAAATTGAAGCACCAGTGTTGCTCTTACATGGCACTGAAGATGAAATTGTGCCTGTGAATCAAAGTGAACGGCTGGTGGAGCAATTTAGGCATACAGGTAAAAAGAATTTTAAATTTATTGCCTTGGCTGGCTATTCCCATGGTTTTTCTTTATTGGAAGGGAAGGTGTATCACATAATAAAAGACTTTTTAAATACCATAGATTAAAATGGCTTCTTTTTATCCTCTTTTTTATAAAATCACCCATGATGAGCCTGGTTACCATTTTTTAAAGGCAGTTGCCTATGGATTAAGTGGAGGTTATTTCTTAGGATTAAAGCTTCATCAATGGCTTTATAAAACAGGATGGTTGAAACAAAAATCAGTTCCCTGTCATACTATCAGTGTTGGAAATCTAGTATTGGGAGGAGTAGGTAAGACTCCTTTTACTATGTTTTTAGCAAGGCTTTTTAAAAATATGGGCAAGAAAGTAATGGTAGTTACTAGAGGATACAAAGGTCAAACAAATCACCCCTTAGTTTCTAATGGTTATAAGACCCTCTTAACTCCCTTAGAAGCTGGTGATGAGGCATATCTCCTAGCAAAAAATCTAAAGGGCATTCCCATAATAAGAGGGAAAAATCGTTATCAAGCTATTATGTCAGTCTTTAAAGATTTTTTACCAGATATCATTATTTTAGATGATGCCTTTCAGCATTATGCCCTAAAAAGAGATTTAGATATAGTGCTCCTCAGTGCCCATAGTCCTTTTGGTAAGGGGCATTTATTACCTCGGGGTAGATTCCGTGAGCCTATTTCTGCCTTAAATCGTGCCCAGGCAGTGGTCATTACCCATGTAAAAGAAGAAAACCAAGGGAAAAAACTAAAAAAGTTTTTAAAAAAGAGATTTCCAGATTTAACTGTCTTTACAGGTGATATAGAGATAGAAAAAATAGTTTCTATCCAAGGCAAAGAAATAGAGCTATCTGCCCTTTCTGATAAATGCCTTTTGGCATTTTGTGGTCTGGCTGAACCTGTTTATTTTTACCAAACTTGTAAGGATTTAAATTTGGGTATTACTCATTTTTTGAGTTATCCTGACCATCACCGTTATACTAAAAAAGATGTGTTACATTTGATTGAAATTGCTAAAAAAAATAAAATAGATACCTTGATTACTACTGAAAAAGACATGGTGAAGCTCTTAGCTTTTTCTCCCCTATTTACTGAAGCTAATTGCTCCATTCTTTATCCTTCTATAACTATGCATTTATATCAAATTGAGGCGTTTATTTCATGGATAAAGGGAAAATTAGGATTTTAGTGCGGGCTCCCAATTGGCTGGGCGATGCTATTATGGGCTTGCCTTTTTTAGAAAATTTACGCTATATCTATCCTCAAGCCCACATTGGGATATGGTGTAAACCTCATTTAAGGCCCATCTTTAAGGCCTATTCTAAAATTGACCAGGTCATCATTTATCCTAACAGTATCCTTTCTTTATTTAGGTATTTTTTAAAATTAAGATATTTTTCTGCCTGCATCCTGTTACCCAATTCCTTTTCTTCAGCCTTAAGCGCCTTTTTCAGTGGTATTCCCCAGAGAATAGGATATGCCACTGATGGACGTGATTTATTACTCACCCAGCGTTACCCACCTCCAGAGCAAGAGGCGTTACACCAGATTGATTATTATCTTCATCTTTTAAAATGTATGGGATATGAAGTAAAACACTGTATTCCCACTTTGAATACATTGCCAGAAGGAGAAGAAGAAGAGAAAAGATTAAGATTAAAATACCAATGGCAAAGAGATTACATTGTTTTTGCCCCTGGGGCAGCTTACGGATCGGCCAAGTGCTGGCCTGCTTTCTATTTTGCCAAATTAGCCAAAGAAATTAAAAAAACAGCCATAGAGGTATTAATATTAGGTAGTCAAAAAGATAAACCTATGGCAAAAAAAATCTTGGGATATTCAAAGGATAAAAAGGGGATTTATGACTTAACAGGTCTTACTTCCTTAGCTGGGGCAATGAGTATTATTAAAAAATCCATGTTAGTAATTAGCAATGATTCAGGACTTATGCACCTGACAGCCGCTTTAAAACATCCTCAGATTGCCATCTTTGGACCCACAAATCCCAAGAGGACAGCTCCTTATGGGAAGACTACAAAAATTATCTATCACCAAGTAGCCTGTGCTCCATGCAAATATCGTCAGTGTCCTAAAGACCACATTTGTATGCACCAGATTAAAGTTGAAGAAGTATTCAATGCAGTCCAGGATTTACTTTCTTGACAAGTTTGAAAAATACTTATAATTTCCCCATGATGTATGGTTATATTCAGATTTATACAGGTAATGGTAAGGGAAAAACCACTGCTGCCCTGGGGCTTGCCCTCCGTGCTGCAGGGGCAGGATTAAAGGTATTCATCGGTCAATTTTTAAAAAAACAAAGTAGTGAACAGGAAGCATTAAAGCGATTTGAAGACTTAATTAAAATAGAAACATACGGAGGACCAAAGCTTATAAAAACTCCCAGTGTTGAAGATAAAAAAAGGGCTGAAAAAGGATTCAAGGTCTGTATGGATAACATAAATTCTGGGAAATATGATGTAGTCATTTTAGATGAAATAAATGTAGCCATTCATTTAGGTGTTTTAAATGTTGAACAAGTGGTGGCTTTTCTTAAAAAAAGACTCAAAGGTGTGGAAATAATTTTAACGGGTCGTTATGCCCCTAAAGAGTTGATAGAAATAGCTGATTTGGTTACAGAAATGCGTGAGGTAAAACATTATTATCATAAGGGAATAAAGGCCAGAAAAGGAATTGAGTTTTAATGGAATATAAGGCAAAAGTAGAAAAGGCCGTCCGGTTTATTCAAGGAAAAACAGATTTTAAACCTCAGATAGCTATAATTTTGGGAACAGGCCTAGGTGGTATAGCTAATGTTATTTCCCCTCATATTATTATCCCTTATAGGGAAATTCCTTATTTTCCTGTTTCTACTGCTCCAAGTCACCAAGGACAGATTATTTTGGGCACTCTGGAAGGCAAAAATATCATGGCCTTTCAAGGACGGGTGCATTATTATGAAGGCTATTCTTTGCAAGAAGTAAGTTTTTCCACTAGGGTGGCGGCCTTAATAGGCACAAAAATCCTGATTATTTCCAATGCCGCTGGTGGATTAAACCCCCTTTTTAGGGAAGCAGATTTAATGGCTATTGTGGACCACATAAATCTAATGGGTGACAATCCCTTACGTGGTCAAAATATAGATGAATGGGGAGTGCGTTTCCCGGATATGGTAGAGCCCTATGATAAAAAATTAATTGATTTATTGGAAAAGGTGGCTTTAAAAGAAAGGATAAAATTGCAAAAGGGTGTTTATGTAGCCGTGGCTGGTCCGAGTTTAGAGACCGCGGCTGAAACTCGTTTTTTGAGATTGATAGGGGCAGATGCCGTAGGAATGTCTACTGTTCCAGAAGTGATTGCCGCTATTCATCATGGTTTGCGGGTTCTGGCCATTTCAGTTATTACCAATGTCAATCTTCCAGACAATTATCAACCTGCTCCCATAGAAAAGGTGGTTGCTACTGCCCAAAAGGCAGAGACCAAATTAACCAAGCTTATTTGTTGTTTTATTAAATCATTAGAAATATAAATGGAAAATTTAGATATTCTTGTTTCTGCTGAGTTTTTATTGACCTTAGAAGATGAAAATATATTGACAGATACAGCCGTGGGCATCAAAGGAGACACCATCGTTTCTGTAGGAAAAACGCAAAAACTTTTAGACCAATTTTTTCCTAAAAATCATTTCCATTATGAACATGGTTTGATTATGCCTGGTTTGATAAATGCCCATACCCACATCCCCATGACTCTATTTAGAGGATTGGCAGACGATTTACCCTTAATGACCTGGCTCAATAAATATATCTTTCCTTTGGAGAAAAAGCTCAAACCAGAATGGGTTTATTGGGGAGCACTTTTGGGTTGTGCTGAACTCATTATGTCAGGCACTACCTGTTTTTGTGACATGTATCTTTTTGCTGATGAAGTGGCCAAGGCCGCAGATAGGGCAGGATTGAGAGCAGTGGTAGGGGAGGTGCTCTATGATTTTCCCTCTCCTAATTATGGACCTATTGAAAATGGTTTTATTTATACAGAAACGCTTATCCAAAAATGGTCAAATCATCCCCTTATTAGTATTGCTGTAGAACCCCATGCTGTCTATACTTGTAGTCCTGAGTTACTTAAACAGGCCAAGAAAATAAGTGAAAAATACAATGTTCCTTATGTTATCCATCTGGCAGAGACTAAAACAGAAGTAGAAAAAACTAAAGAAAAATTTTATTGCACCCCTCCCCAACATTTAGCTAATCTTGGTATTTTAGATGAAACAGTAATTGCTGACCATTGTGTTTGGCTCACTGACTTAGATATAGAACTGATTGAAAAACATCAAGTTAAAGTGGTTCACAATCCCGAGAGCAATCTAAAATTGGCCTCTGGCATTGCCCCTATTCCTACTCTTTTATCTCAGGACATTACTGTAAGTTTAGGCACTGACGGTCCTGCTAGTAACAATGACTTAGATATGTTCTTAGAGATGGATACTGCAGCCAAGATGCACAAATTAAAACAGGAAAATCCTACCTTGATGCCTGCCTGGCAGGTATTGGCTATGGCCACAAAACAAGGGGCTAAGACCTTGGGAATGGGTGAAAAGATTGGGACTATAACTCCTGGTAAAAAAGCAGATTTGATTGTGTTAGACTTTAATCAGCCTCATCTTATACCTGTGTATAATCCTGTTTCTCATCTTGTGTATACTGCTAGCGGGAAGGATGTTTTGACCACTATTGTAAATGGAAAAGTGCTAATGGAAAACCGAAAAATACAGAATTTAGACTTAGAAGAAATTTATGGTCAGATAAAAGCCATTACTAGAGAATTTGGTTAAAAGGCAGAAGTGAAGTTGCCTCAAACTCCCACACTCAGGAACAGCTAAATAGTTGAAAATTTGGGAAATAATTCAGCTTGACAGGTTAACAAAAATTAACTAAATGGTTAACTATGCGAAAAAGGATTTTAGGTTTACTTTATCAAGAAAAGGATTTTGTCTCTGGTGAGGCCTTGAGCAAAAGACTTGGTATCTCCAGGGTGGGGGTGTGGAAGCATATTCAGGTTCTACGTAAAGAGGGGTATGTGATAGAGGCTTCAAATAAGGGATATCGGTTAATATCTGCACCTGATTTGCTCTTGCCAGAGGAATTGGCTGAGCTGGACAAAAAAGTCTATTATTTTGAGGAAGTTTCTTCCACTATGGATGTGGCCAGAAAGTTGGCTCAAAAGGGAGAAGAAGCCATAGTTATTGCTGAAACTCAAACAAAAGGGAAAGGGCGTCGGGGCAGGTACTGGCATTCAGGCAGAGGTGGCATTTATTTTTCTTTGATTTTAAAGCCAACAATAAATCCATCTCAGGCCCATTTGGTCAATTTACTTGCTGGGGTGGCTGTGGCAATTACCATAAGGAAGTTATTTAACATAAACGCTACGCTTAAATGGCCAAATGATGTGCTTATCAATGAAAAAAAAGTTTGTGGCATCCTAGCTGAAATGGAAGCTGAGGCAGATATAGTAAGGTTTATTATTTTAGGTATTGGTATAAATGTAAATAACAACATCTCTGATAGGATAAAAAGTGCTATTTCTTTGAGAGAAATCCTAGGAAAAGAAGTTTCTAAAAAGAAGCTATTTTTGCCCCTTATAAAGGAAATAGAAAAATTACAGTCCTTTTTAAACCAACCTAAGGTGCTTGTTAATAGATGGAAACGGCTTTCTTCTACACTTGGGCGTCATGTAAGGGTTATTATTCAAAATAAAATATTAGAAGGAGAGGCTATAGATATTGATAATGATGGTGCATTAATTTTAAAAACTAGTGATGAAGGTTTAAAAAGAGTGGTTGCTGGTGATTGCATACACTTACGTTAAAACATTTTTTATAATTTTATGGTTAACCCCCTTTTTTTTCTGGTTAACAAATGTCTATGCCCAGATATCTCTTCCCCCAATAGTAGTCACTGCCAGTAGACTCCCTCAACCCTCTACTGAGATTGGACGTGAAATAGAAATTATTGAGGCTGAGGAAATCAGACAGTTACCTGTCCATTCGGTGGATGAATTATTGGAATATTTTAGCAGTATAGATGTCCGCAATCGGGGGATTTCTGGTATTCAATCTGATTTTAGCCTGCGGGGAAGTAGTTTTGAGCAAGTGTTATTTCTGATAAATGGTATGCCTATAAATGACCCTCAAACTGGGCATCATCATGGTGATATTCCCATAACTCTGAGTGAGATTGACCGTATAGAAGTGGTCCTAGGTGGGGCAAGTGCCTTATACGGACATGGGGGATTTGGTGGAGTGATTAACATTATTACTAAAAAACAGACAAAACCTAAAATAAAGGTAAAATATGCTCATGGGGAGTATGACTATAATCTAGAGAAGATTGGACTTACCACGCCTACCTGGCAAGATAATCAATTGAGCCTTAATTGGGAACGTCAATTGAGTAATGGTTATCACATAAACACCGACTTTGACACTAAATTAGGTAACCTTTCTTTTAACAGCAAAAATTGGCAAATTTTTATGGGATTTTCTGATAAAAGATTTGGGGCAAATAGTTTTTATACTCCTAAATATCCCTGGCAATGGGAGCGCACCCAAACTCAATTATTTTTAACTAAAACCAAATTTCAAATAGGAAATATTCATTTCCAGCCCGCCTTTATTTATCGTAGACATGATGACCATTTTTTCTTAGATAGAAACAATCCTGATTTTTATCAAAATCACCATCATACCCATGTTTATAACTTCAGACTGCCTTTTAATAAGCAAATAGCCAATATAAAAATAGCAGGAGGAACAGAATTTTCCCGGGAAGATATAAAAAGTAATAGTTTAGGTAGTCATTTTCGCTGGCATGAGGGTATTTTTTTAAGTCTTAGCCCCGCTTTAGAAAAAATAAATACTAACTTGGACTTGCGCCTAGACCATTATTCTGAAGATTTAGGGACAGAATTTTCACATAACTTAAGCTTTGCTTATAAATTAAGACCTGATTTAAAATTAAGATGGGCTACTGGGCGTTCCTTCCGCATACCAAGTTTTACTGAACTTTACTACCAATCTCCAGCCAATATAGGTAATCCTGCTTTAAGAGCAGAACATGCTTGGCATTTAGAAAGTGGGATAGATATTTTTAAATCTAAATGGCAAGCAGGAGTGACCATATTTTACCGCTGGGGAAGAGATATAATTGATTGGGTGATGAAAGAAGGGTTCTGGCAGGCAGAAAACTTAACCAGAGTTAACACTTTTGGACTTAGCTTAAATTTCACTATTTGGTGGGATAAACATAGTTTAAGATTTGATTATACTTACTTAAACCAAAGTAGTAATCCTCAAGTTTATGCTAAATATTTGAACTATTTAAGGCATAAGACAGATTTTATTTTTCTTTCACATTGGCCAGGAAAGGTGGATACGAGTCTTGTTCTTTCTTATCAGAAACGTCTAGACCAAACTGCTTATCCTCTTTTAGATATAAAAATTAAAAAGATATTTAATTATAGTCATGGAAAGTGTTCTATTTTCATAGAGGGTAAAAATCTTTTAGATGCCGATTATGAAGATATAGGTGGGGTGCCCATGCCTGATGTATGGATTTGGGGAGGGATAGAAATCGAGATATTTTAAAATTACTTTATTATAGCCCACTTAAGAAGCTTTTTGCTGATTAAAAGCGGATTTTGGGAAAGTTTTTGAACATTCCCCGGAATTTTTAAAAGCTTTCCGAAAAAAAGACAAGGTAAGCTCCTCAAAACTGTAATAACTTTAAAAGAAAACCCACCTGCCTGTCCCCGCCTGCCTGCGGGCAGGCCCGCCTGCCGTCGGGCAGGCCCGCCTGCCGTCGGGCAGGGGCAGACAGGCCTGCCTGCCGGCAGGCAGGAATGTTTTTAAAGATTAACGCCTAATTTTTGGGGAATGTTCACTATGCTTAATGTAGAAATTTTTGTAACTGGATGTTTTTTTAGGATAATATATCCTACATTGGCTGTGAACGGTCAGAGGGAAATTAGTTTGCCTTTGTTTCTTATTTCTAATCCGTTTATGTTTCTCTTTTAATACTCCACCGTGAGGAGAGGACAACTTATCTGTTTTAATCTGATATTAAGAGAAAAGCTATGTTAAAATTTAAAAAAACAGGGGTGATAAAAATGGGAAAGACATTGACCCAAAAGATTTTAGAAGCGCACTTAGTTTCAGGGAAGTATAAACCAGGTGAGGAAATAGCTATTGCTATAGATCAAACTCTAACCCAGGATGCTACTGGGACTATGTGTTATTTACAGTTTGAGGCCATGGGTATTCCCCGCGTAAAGACCAAACTTTCAGTGAGTTATATTGACCACAACACTATCCAAGCAGGTTTTGAGAATCCTGATGACCACAAATATCTTCAAACCATAGCGGCTAAATATGGCATCATCCTTTCTAGGGCAGGCAATGGTATCTGCCACCAAGTGCACCTAGAACGTTTTGCCAAACCAGGGGAAACCCTATTGGGCTCAGACAGTCACACCCCCACCGCAGGTGGAGTAGGAATGGTAGGTATTGGTGCTGGTGGATTGGATGTAGCCGTAGCCATGGCCGGAGGTCCTTTTTGTATGGTTTGTCCTAAAGTAATTAGGGTGAATCTTAGGGGAAAATTACCCCCCTGGGTAAGTGCCAAGGATGTAGTGTTAAAGGTGTTAGAAATATTTGGCACAAAAGGCAATGTGGGTTGCGTGTTTGAATATACCGGTGAAGGAGTCAAGTATCTAACCGTGCCTGAACGGGCCACTATTACTAATATGGGTGCAGAATGTGGAGTAACGTTTTCTATTTTTCCCAGTGATGAGAACACCAGAAAATTTTTAAGGGCACAGGCCAGAGAGATCAACTGGACGTCCCTTTCACCTGATGAAGATGCTCATTATGATAAAGAGGTAGAAATTAATTTAAGTGAGCTGGTTCCGCTCATTGCCTGTCCACATAGTCCTGGTAATGTTAAAAAGGTAGAAGAAGTAGCAGGGATCTCAGTAGATCAAGTTTGTATTGGTAGTTGCACCAATTCTTCTTATCGAGATTTGATGATTGTGGCTCAAATCCTGGATGGTAAAAAGTGCCATCCTGATGTCAGTTTTGTAGTGGCACCAGGTTCCAGGCAGGTCTTACGCATGCTGGCTAAAAATGGTGCTTTGGATAAGCTAGTTGCGGCTGGAGCCAGAATTGCGGAATGTGCCTGTGGCTTTTGTATTGGAAACAGTCAAGCCCCCAGGAGTAACGGAATTTCACTGCGCACTATAAATCGTAATTTTTTAGGCCGGTGTGGCACAAAAACCGCTCAAGTCTATTTAGTAAGTCCTGAGACTGCGGCAGCAGCGGTAATTACCGGACAAATAACCGACCCCCGCACATTGGATATAACTTATCCTGAGATTGAGATGCCAGAACAATTTTTAATTGATGATGCTATGTTTATCCATCCTGCTTCTGAGCCAGAAAAGATTGAGATTTACCGCGGTCCTAATATTGGGGAACCACCTAAAAATGAGCCTATGCCAGAAAAGATAGAGGGTGTTGTCACTATAAAAGTAGGAGATGAAATTACTACTGACCACATTATTCCTGCGGGTAGCCGCATGAAGTATCGTTCAAATGTGCCCAAATATGCCGAGTTTGTATTTGAAGTAATTGACCCTGAATTTCATAAACGCGCCAAGACATATAAAGAACAGGGGAAACACAATGTCATTGTAAGTGGTTTGAGTTATGGGCAGGGTTCATCCAGAGAACATGCTGCCATTTGTCCTATGTATTTAGGTGTAAAGGCTGTTATTGGCAAGTCCTTTGAACGAATCCATGCCGCTAATTTAGTGAATTTTGGTATAGCTCCCTTATTGTTTAAAAATCCAGCGGATTATGACGCCATTGAGCAAGGTGATGAATTGGAGATCCCTAGTATTAGGGAAAAAATAAAGGCAGGAGAAGATTTAGTAGTAGAGAATAAGACCAAGGGCACAAAGTTTGAAGTTACCTATCAATTATCAGAAAGGGAAAAACAAATATTATTAGCAGGTGGGACTTTGGCCTACATGAAAGGTAAAGCTTAGGAGGAATGATTATGAAGATTACAGATATAATGACTAAAGATTTGGTGAGAGTTGAGGAAAACACTGCGATTGCCTGGGTAATTTCCAAAATGAAACACTTTAAGATTCGTTCTTTAATTGTAGAAAGGGTGGATAAAAATGAACCTTATGGGATGATTACTGTCAGAGACGTCGTCTATAAGGTGATTGCCAAAGGTTTAGACCCTGAAACAGTGGAAGTAAAGGATATCATGAGTGAACCTGCTGTTTATGTTTCTTCTGATATGGACGTAAAGAAAGTAGCCCAGTTTATGGCAGAAAAAGGAGTGTCCCGGGTATTGGTAAAAAAAGAAGATAAGTTAGTAGGCATTGCCAGTTTATTAGATATTCTTAAGGCATTTTGAGGAGGTAAGATTATGGCACAAAAGGCTATTAGAGAATATGATGCCAAAAAGTTACTGGCTAAGTATTTCTCTGAAAAAGGTTTAGACTACCCCTTTAAGGCAGTGTTAATTACGCCAGATTCAAAATGGAAAGAAGTAGAGAAAGAGCACCCTTGGCTAAAAAAAGAAAAGTTAGTGGTTAAACCTGATCAACTCTTTGGTAAAAGGGGAAAACATGGCTTGGTATTGGTCAATGCTTCTTTAAAGGAAGTCAAGGATTGGATTAAGGAAAGAATGGAAAAAGAAGTAACCATTGGTAAAATTTCTGATAAGTTAACTCACTTTTTGATAGAGCCATTTATTCCTCATGAAAGTGAGTATTATTTGGCCATAACCATGGAAAGAGAAGGAGATAGAATTTATATGTCTGATGAAGGAGGAGTAGAAATTGAAGAGATATGGGATAGGGTAAAACAAGTATCTGTGCCTGTTTTAGGAGACAAGAAAAATTTAAAAAAGCTTATTGGAAAAAACCTACCTAAAGGTATTGTGGAAAAAGAAAGCTTTGTTCAATTTGCAATAAACATTTATCAATTTTTTACTGATTATCACTTTACTTATTTGGAATTTAACCCCCTCACTATCAAAGATAATATGCTCTATCCCCTGGATACAGTGGCGCGTCTGGATGACACAGCCCATTTTGAGTGTGCGGAAAAATGGGGGGATATTGAATTTCCCACGCCTTTTGGACGAAAATACAGACCAGAAGAACGTTATATTCAAAAATTGGATGCTGCTAGTGGGTCTTCTTTAAAGCTTACCATCTTAAATCCCCACGGACGCATCTGGACCATGGTGGCTGGAGGTGGTGCAAGTGTAGTCTATACAGATACTGTATCTGATTTGGGTTTTGCCCATGAATTGGGAAATTATGGGGAATATAGTGGTAATCCTACTACCGATGAAACATATGAATATGCCAAGACCATTTTAGATTTGATGACTAGAGAACCCGATAAAGAAGGAAGACCAAAGGTGCTTATTATTGGAGGTGGAATTGCCAATTTTACTGATGTGGCCAAGACCTTTGATGGCATTATCAAGGCATTGGAAGATTATGCGGATAGGTTAAAGGCAGTTAATGCCAAGATTTATGTGCGTCGAGGTGGCCCCAATTATGAAAAAGGACTGGTCAGGATAAGAGAGGCTTGTGAAAGACTAGGTTTGCCCATTGATGTCTATGGTCCAGAGGCCCATATGACTAGGGTAGTGAAGTTAGCTTTAGAAGAAAAAGCTGCTTAAGGAGGTTAATGATGCAGCCACAAAAACCAGATTATTTATTATTTGATAGAAATACCCAAGCTATTTTTTATGGGTATCAGGTAAGGGCCATTCAAAGGATGTTGGATTTTGACTATATCTGCCAAAGGGAAACACCCAGTGTAGCCGCCATTGTTGCCCCTACCAGAAATAATGGTCTTCATAAGTGTTTTTTTGGTAATAAAGAAATTTTAATCCCTATTTATCGCCATTTTGAAGAAGCAGTAACCAAACATCCTCAAGCAGATGTAGTGATTAATTTTTCTTCTTATCGCTCTGCCTATCCCACTACCATGCAGGCCTTGGAAACAGATTCTATTCGCACCATTGCCATTATAGCTGAGGGTATACCAGAAAGATATGCCAGAGAAATGGCTGCCATTGCTAAAGAAAAGGGCAAATGGATTATTGGTCCTGCCACCGTGGGAGCCATTGTGGCTGGGGCATTCAAGATTGGGAATGCCGCAGGCACCTTAGAAAACATTATTCGCTGCAAGCTTTATAGACCAGGGACAGTGGGATTTGTTTCTGTCTCAGGTGGTCTTTTTAATGAGTTAAACAATATCATTTCTCAGGCCACAGATGGTGTGTATGAAGGTGTAGCCATTGGTGGTGACCTCTATCCTGGTTCTACTTTTATTGACCATTGTCTCAGGTATGAAGCCAATCCTGATATAAAGATGATTGTGCTTTTAGGAGAATTGGGTGGGACAGATGAATATATGGTTGTGGAAGCTATAAAAAGAGGTGAGATATCTAAGCCAGTGGTTGCTTGGTGTATTGGCACTTGCACTAAACTATTCCCAGGAGAAGTGCAGTTTGGTCATGCTGGGGCCAGAGCCAGAACTGAACTGGAGACTGCAGACGCTAAAAACAAAGCATTAAAAGATGCAGGTGCCATTGTTCCCAAGTCCTTTGATGAGTTGAGAAGGGTAATTAGAGAAACCTTTAATGAATTAAAAAAGAAAGGGCTTATCCCTGAAATTTCAGAACCAGAGCCTCCGCCTGTGCCTGAAGACTTTACCAATGCTCTAGCTAAAGGCACAGTCAGAAGACCAACAAATTTCATCTGCACTGTTAGCGATGAACGTGGAGAAGATGTTTTGTATGGAGGTGTGCCTTTAACAGAAGTAATTGAGAAAAATTATAGTTTAGGTGAGGTAATAGGACTTCTATGGTTAAAATGCAAGTTGCCTAAGTGGGCCAGTAATTTTATAGAAATGTGTTTAAAAATCGTAGCTGACCACGGTCCTTGTGTTTCTGGTGCACATAATGCCATTGTTACGGCTAGAGCAGGAAAGGATTTGATTTCTTCTTTGGTTAGCGGACTTTTAACCATCGGTCCCCGTTTTGGAGGGGCCATTGATGGTGCTGCTTATTATTTCCGTAAATTCTATAATGAAAATAAGACATCACGACAAATGGTAGATGAGATGAAGGCAGCAGGTATTCTCATTCCAGGTATTGGTCATAGGATAAAAAGTGTGCGGAATCCAGACAAAAGAGTGGAATTGTTAAAAAATTATGCTAAAACACAATTTCCACAAACAAGATACCTAAACTTTGCCTTAGAAGTAGAAAAGATTACTACTGCCAAACGGGGAAATTTGATTCTGAATGTAGATGGTTGTATCGGGGTGCTATTCGTAGATATGCTTAATAGCTGTGGTTTTAGCTCAGAAGAAATAGATGAAATTATTGAAGCAGGCACCTTAAACGCCATCTTTGTTCTAGGTAGGAGCATGGGTATTATTGCCCATGTTTTGGACCAGAAACGTTTAAAATCAGGTCTTTATCGTCATCCATGGGATGATGTGTTGTTTAGAGTTGAGCCACCCAAGGTAATTGGAGGTTAGATGGAAGAAAGGCCAAGAGTGGCAATCTATATGCGGATAGCGGCCAAAAAGCATTTGTCTTACTTAGAGAAACAAAAGGAAAAATTATGCAGATATTGCCAAAAGAAAGGATATGAAGTCGCCTTAGAAGTAGCTGAAATCGCAAGTGGCATTAATGAAAAAAGAAAGGGATTGCAAAGATTGATGAATGCAGCTAAACGAGGTGAGTTTGAAAAGATTGTGGTAGAGAGTAAAGACCGTTTAGCCCGATTTGGTGTAAGCTATCTCTACGCCTATTTCATTAAGTGCGGTGTAAAGATTGAAATACCTAATAAAACAAAGGATTGGGAACAAACAGAGGAATTGATAGATGATTTAGTAAGTATGGTTAGGTTTTTAACCAATAAAATTTATGAGTTAAAAAAGGAGGAAACTTATGATAGAAGCAATTGAAAGAGCAAAGCAACATTTTGGAAAATTATTGGAAGAACAGCTTGAAAGAATTGAACGGATGAAAAAAGGAGAAGATTGGATTGATTATTCTACGTTAAAACCTATTATAATAGGGTTTATTAGCGGTGATGGCATTGGGCCATATATTACTAAAGAAGCCAAACGTGTGTTAGAATTTCTTTTAAAAGATGAACTTGAAAATGGAACAGTTAAATTGAATGTGATAGAGGGTCTTACTATAGAGAACCGGGCAAAGGCCATGAAGGCCATACCCGATGATGTCTTGGATGAGATTAAAAAATGCCATGTTTTACTAAAAGGACCATTATACACGCCAAAGAAAGGAGATAAATGGCCTAATATTGAAAGTGCAAATGTGGCCATGCGACGGGAGCTTGACTTATTTGCCAATGTAAGACCAGTGAAAGTGCCAAGTGAAGGGATAGATTGGATATTTTTCAGAGAGAATACAGAAGGAGAATATGTGCTAGGGAAAAGAGGGATAAATGTCACTGAAGACCTGGCTGTTGATTTTAAAGTCATCACTACCCAAGGTGCTGAAAGAATTATAAGAATGGCCTTTGATTATGCCAAGAAAAACAAAATTAATAAAGTAACCGTAGTAACCAAGGCAAATGTGGTGAAGACTACCGATGGCAAGTTCCTTTCTGTGGCTGAACAAATAGCACAGGAATATCCTGAAGTAGAATGGGATGACTGGTTTATTGACATTATGGCAGCTAAATTGGTAGACCCTAAAAGGAGGACCCAATTTAGAGTGGTGGTGTTGCCTAATCTTTATGGAGATATAATTACAGATGAAGCAGCAGAGTTTCAAGGAGGTGTGGGAACAGCGGCAGGGGCCAATATTGGTAAGAGATATGCCATGTTTGAAGCCATCCACGGCACAGCTCCCAGGATGGTGGAAGAAGGAAGGGCCCAATATGCTGACCCCTCCAGTTTATTGCGAGCTACTGCTATGCTTTTAAACCATATTGGTTTCTTAGATAAGGCCAAGAGGTTGGAAATGGCCTTGGATATTTGTGGTCAATATGAAAAGAAACTGGTAATTACAGGAAGGGCAGACGGGGCTACGGGAGCAGACTTTGCCGATTATTTAATGGAAACCATTCAAGAACCTAATTTAGAGAGTAAATGGCAAAGTTATCAATAAAAAAGGAGAGAAGTATGAAAAGACATAAAGTAAGTATTATTGGGGCAGGGGCAGTAGGCGCTATAGTCGCCCAGAATTTAGCTCAAAGGGATGCTGCTGATATTGTGCTTTTAGATGTAGCTGAGGGAATACCACAAGGAAAGGCCCTTGATCTGTTACACGCATCACCAATATATAAATTCCATGGAGTAATTGAGGGAACTAATGATTATACTTCAACTGTGGATTCCAATATAGTAGTTATTACTGCTGGGATGCCACGTAAACCAGGGATGTCTCGAAAGGATTTGCTTTCTACCAATGTAAACATTACGAGGAATGTGGTCCATGAGGCGATGAAATATTCACCTGAGGCGGTTATTATGGTGGTAGCCAATCCTGTAGATGTCCTAACACATATAGCCTATAAAAAAAGCGGTTTGCCAAGAAACCGGGTAATAGGATTGTCAGGTACTTTGGATTCTATTAGGCTTCAAAGTTTTATTGCTCAAGCAGTGGGGGTTTCAGCCGAGGATGTGATGGCTATGGTGATTGGAGCACATGGCAAAGATAATATGCTTCCTTTAATGCGGTTGGCCAATGTATGTGGAATTCCCGTAAAAGAATTGCTGGATGAAGAGACCCTAGAAAAGATAGAAAAAAGAACCAGAGAGGCAGGGGCAGAAGTAGTTTCTTTATTAAAAACACGCAGTGCCTTTTATGGTCCTGGGGCTATCGTAGCTGAGATGATTGAGGCTATCCTTAAAGATAGAAATAAAGTCTTCCCTGCTGCTGTGTTTCTTACCGGAGAATATGGTATCCAAGATTGCACCCTAGCGGTGCCTGTAATATTGGGTAAAAATGGGATAAAGAAGATTTTAGAAATAAACCTTACTGAAGAAGAAAAGGCAAGCTTACATGCAGCAGCCCAAGCAGTAAAGGAAATGCTAGCTAGTATAGAATTATGAGAGAAATTGCAGTAACAGAGATAACTAAATTGATAAAAAGGCTTTGTATAGAAAGTTGTATTTCCCTTAATGAAGATATAATTAAGGTAATAAAACGAGCTGAAGAAAAGGAGGAATCAGAAATAGGTAAAAAAGTGATAAAACAATTGTTAAATAATGAGGAAGTGGCCAAAAAGGAAAGAATTCCTCTTTGCCAAGATACAGGTGTAACCTTGGTTTATTTAGAAATAGGACAAGATGTTCACTTTATAGGAGGAGATTTAAAAAGAGCTATTCAAGAAGGAGTAAGGCAGGGTTATAAGGAAGGATATTTACGGAAATCGGTGTGTCATCCCTTGAGTAGGGAGAATACAGGTGATAATACACCTGCTATTGTCCATTTTGAAATAGTGGCTGGTGACAAAGTGAAGATTATGGTTATGCCCAAAGGAGCTGGTAGTGAAAATATGTGCACCGCCACGGTGTTGACACCAGCGGCCGGACTTAAAGGTATTGAACAATTTGTCTGCCAAACCATAGAAAGAGCAGCAGTTAATACTTGTAGCCCGTTAATTGTAGGGGTAGGTATTGGAGGCACCATAGATAAAGCAGCCTTTTTAGCCAAAAAGGCATTATTACGTCCTATTGGCGAGAGGGCAAGAGATAAAACTTTGGCAAAATTAGAAGAGAAGTGGCTAGAAATGTTTAACAATTTGGGCTATGGTCCTTTGGGTTTAGGAGGAAGAGTTACTTGTTTGGATGTTCATATAGAAACTCATCCTTGCCATATTGCTAGCCTACCTGTAGGGGTAAATGTGCAGTGTCATGCCCATAGGTTGAAGACCATAGTAATTTAATAGTTTAAGGAAATTAAATGGGATTTACCTTAACATATAAAGGTTTTTATTTTTTAATCCGCTATATTTCTTGGTGGTGTGCGGTCACGCACAGGCAGGGGGGCGAAACACTACCTCCTAACTAAAAATTTTTAAAGAGGATGATATGCAAATCAAGACGCCTTTAAGGGATGAATTATTGCTTAATTTAAAGGCTGGGGATGAAGTGTTTATTAGTGGGACTGTTTATACGGCGAGGGACGCTGCCCATAAAAGGTTAGTTGAATTGATTAAAAAAAATGAGCCATTACCCTTTTCTTTAAAGGGGCAAATTATCTATTATGTAGGGCCTACCCCAGCTCCACCAGGCCGTCCCATTGGATCCGCTGGTCCTACTACTAGTTCTCGTTTGGATGTTTATACCCCTACTTTGTTAGCTGCTGGCCTAAAAGGCATGATTGGTAAAGGTAAAAGAAGTAAAGAAGTGATAGAAGCTATTAAGAAATATAAGGCCATTTACTTTGTAACTATAGGAGGGGCAGGGGCATTACTGTCTCAATGTATTTATGAGGCCAAAATCATTGCCTATCCCGAACTAGGAGCAGAGGCTATTTATGAATTAAAGGTGAAAAGGTTGCCTTTGTTTGTGGCTAATGATATAGAGGGAAACGATTTATATGAAATGGGAAGGAGGTTGTATCAACTTGCGCCTTGTCCTTAAAAAAAACAAACACATTTTACAAAAAATAGAAGAAATCAGTGGCGAAAATGTATTTGCTTGTTATCAATGTGGGATGTGCACTGCTGGTTGCCCTATGGTTTCAGAGATGGATGTATTACCAAATCAGGTAATTAGATTATTACAATTAGGGGCCATGGAAGAAGTAATCAATACTCGCACAGTTTGGTTATGCGCATCTTGTTATACCTGTGGAGCCAGGTGTCCAAAAGGAGTAAATTTGTCTAGGCTAATGGAGGCCATAAGGTTGATGATCTTAAGAGAGCAAAACCAAGATTATGTAAAAATAGAGAAAATAGTAAAAGAGTCTTTACCACAAATTGCTTTAATCAGTGCCTTAAGAAAGTTTACGAGTTAAAGACAGATGAGAGAAGATAGAAGTCAGAAAACAGAGAATTTAATCTATTTCCCTGGTTGCACTTTAAAGACTACGGCAAAACCTTTAGAAGACTCTGCCCTAAAGGTGGCTGAGGCCTTAGGGATGGAGATAAAGGAAATGCCCCAATGGTATTGCTGTGGAACAGTTTATTCTTTAGCTCAGGACGATTTGATAAAACAATTGGCTTCTATAAGAAATCTTATTCTGGTCCAAACTTTGGGCCATAATGAAATAATGACCTTATGTTCTATGTGCTACAATACTTTAGCCCAGAGCAACTTGTTGGTAAGAAAAGATGAAAAAAAATTAGAAAAAATCAATCAATTTATCTCTGAGCAACCAGATTATAAAAGAGAGATAGAAGTAAAACACTTTTTAACTTTATTAAAAAAAGTAGGGACTGAGAAAATTAAAGAAGTAGTGAAAAATGGACTTTCAGGGCTAAGAATTGCCTGTTATTATGGTTGCTTATTATTACGCCCCAAAGAAGTAGGGATAGATAATTATGAGCAACCAACTATTTTAGAAGAATTGATGGAAAGTTTGGGGGCAACCCCGGTTTATTTCCCCTATCAAACTGAATGTTGTGGTTCATATCATACAGCCATTAAACCAGAAATAGTTGCCCGCAGGGTTTATCATATTTTAGAAAATGCCAGAGAAAATAGGGCAGAATTAGTAGTTACTAGTTGTCCCCTTTGTTATTTTAACTTAAAAGATAGGCAAAAAAATATAAAAAAGATTTATCCTGATTTTAAAAAAATACCAGTGAGATATTTTACTGAAATAATGTCACAGGCGCTGGGAGTTTAGATGAGAATAGGTGTTTTTGTCTGCCATTGTGGGAGAAATATTGCCGGAAGTGTGGATGTGAAAAAAGTTGTAGATGAAATTAGTCATATAAAAGATGTAGTCCTTTGTATGGATTATATCTATCTTTGCAGTGAGCCTGGTCAACTTACCATCCAAGAAAAGATTAAAGAATTAAATCTTACTCATATAGTTATTGCCGCTTGCACTCCTGCTTTGCATGGAGTGACTTTTGGCCGGGCGGTAGAAGCGGCTGGTCTCAATCGTTATCTCCTTGAAATTGCTAACATCCGAGAACAATGTTCTTGGGTGCACCAACATCATCCAGAAAAAGCCACAAAAAAGGCTATCTGTTTGATTAAAGGGGCATTAGCTAAGCTAAAAAATGCTCAACCGCTAAAACCCATAAAGGTCCCTTTAACCCGCAAAGTTTTAGTAATTGGTGGTGGCATAGCAGGGATTAGGGCAGCCTTGGATATCGCTCAAGGGGGGATTGAAGTTTATCTTGTGGAAAAAACTCCTTCTTTGGGTGGGCACATGGCCCAATTGAGTGAGACCTTTCCTACTTTGGATTGTTCCTCTTGTATTTTAACTCCACTGATGGTAGAAGCAGCTCATCATAAAAATATCCATGTTTTTACCTATACTGAGGTAAAAAGAGTAGAAGGGGTGATTGGTAATTTTAAAGTGACATTAGAAAAGAAGCCTCGCTATGTCATCCCAGAAAAATGCACCGGATGTAATGATTGTGTAGATGTCTGTCCGGTGATTGTGCCCAATGAATTTGACCAAGGTCTGGGAGCCAGAAAGGCCATTTATGTGCCCTTTCCTCAGGCCGTACCTCTAGTTTATACCATTGATTTAGAGCATTGTCTAAATGATGAAAAGTTAATTGTTTGCGAGCAGTGTTTTAAGGCCTGTGGGCCCAAGGCCATCAACTTTCTTATGGAACCTGAGGAGGTAGAAATTGAAGTCGGTTCTATTGTAGTAGCTACAGGATATGAATTATTACCTTTGGAAAATTTAAAGGAATATGGTGGGGGCGAATATGAAGATGTAATCACTAGTCTTGATTTTGAACGTCTGGCTTCTGCTTCTGGCCCTACAGGAGGAGTGATAAAAAGACCTTCTGATGGCAAAGTGCCAAAGTCTGTAGTATTCATCCAATGTGCCGGCTCCAGAGACCAAGAACATGGTCGTCCCTATTGTTCTAAAATTTGTTGCATGTACACAGCAAAACATGCCTTGACATATAAACATCTGGTGCCTGAGGGAGAAGCCTGTGTTTTCTACATTGATGTGCGGGCAGCAGGTAAGCGTTATGAAGAATTTGTGCAAAGGGTTATGGGTGAAGAAAGAGTGCTTTATTTGAGGGGCAAGGTTTCTAAGGTCTTTCGGCATAATGAGAAGATGATAGTTTCAGGGGTAGATACCTTAAGTGGAAAACCCGTAGAGATTGAAGCCGATTTGGTAGTAGTGGCTCCAGCTATTGTTCCTTCTAAAAAGGCACAAGAGTTAGCAAAGCTATTAAAGGCACCTGTAGATGAATTTGGTTTTATGAGTGAGATTCATCCCAAATTGAGACCGGTTGAATCTGTGAGTTTAGGTGTTTATCTAGCAGGGGCTGTCCAAGCCCCAAAGGATATTTCTGAGACAGTTGCGCAGGCCAGTGCCGCTGCCAGTAAGGTGTTATCTCTGCTTTCTCAGCCCGAGGCTTCTTTAGAACCCATTGTGGCCCATGTAAATGAAGAATTATGCAAGGCATGTAGACTTTGCCAGAAGGCCTGTCCGTTTAAGGCCATTACCATGGTGGGAAAGGGGAAAAAGAGACACGCTAAGGTAGAAGAGGCATTGTGTCAAGGATGTGGGGTTTGTATGGCAATTTGTGAAGAACATGCCATAAATGTGGCCGGATTTACCTATGAACAATTGTCAATGCAATTAAGGGCATTATTAGAGGATAGAATAAATGAGAATGAGAAAGCCGTTAAATCTGGCTAAATTTAAAGTTCCCAAAGGAAAGGTAGTTATCTTTGCCGAACGTTGTAAGGGATGTAAGTTATGTATTGAATATTGTCCTAAAGAAATTTTAGAACTTTCTCATGATTATAATGAAAAGGGGTATCACTATCCAGTGGTAAAGCTAGGGATGGAAAACGAGTGTATCCTATGTTTATTTTGCCAAGAAGTATGCCCTGATTTTGCAATTTTTATAGAAAAACAGGAGTAAAATATGGCTAAAGACGTATTAACTGGAATTCACTTTTTAAGTGGTAATTATGCTTGTGTAGAAGGAGCAATAGCGGCTGGGTGCCGTTTTTATGCTGGTTACCCTATCACTCCTTCCAATGAAATTGCCGAAAGGATGTCTGTTAGAATAGTTCAAGTGGGGGGCATCTATATCCAGATGGAAGATGAGTTGGGTTCTATGGCTGCCTTGGTAGGTGCAAGTTGGGGTGGAGCTAAACCCATGACTGCTACTTCTGGCCCTGGTTTTAGCCTAATGCAAGAAAATATTGGTTTGGCTGCCATGACAGAAACACCTTGTGTAGTAGTCAATGTGCAAAGAGGAGGTCCTTCTACTGGATTACCTACCATGGTTGGACAAGCCGATGTAATGCAAGCCAGATGGGGAAGTCATGGAGATTATGAAATCATTGCCCTTGCTCCCTCCTCCTCACAAGAATGTTTTGATTTTACCATTAAAGCCTTTAATCTAGCAGAAAGATGGCGGGTTCCAGTGATTGTATTGATGGACGAAGTAGTGGGTCATATGTGGGAGAAAGTGATTATTCCTAAAAAAGAAGAAATAAAATTGTTGTTTAGAAGAACACCTACGACCCCACCAGAGAAATTTAAACCATTTAAGCCTAAAAAAGACTTAGTCCCTGAAATGGCCATTGCTGGTACAGGATATAGGGTCCATGTTACAGGACTTACCCATGATGAAAGGGGCTATCCAGCCACAATTCCCGAAGCACAGGCAAGGCTTGTAAAGAGATTGGTAGAAAAGATAAGAAAAAATGCTAAAAAAATTATTGAATATGAAGAATACAAAATGAAAGATGCAGAAGTTGTAATTGTAAGTTATGGTATTTCTGCCCGAATTGCCTATCAGGCAGTAGACTGGGCTAGGGACAAAGGAATAAAAGCAGGTCTTTTAAAGTTAATAACAGTTTGGCCATTTCCAGAAGAAAAAATTAAAAGGCTTTCTAAAAAGGTAAAGGCATTGATTACAGTGGAGATAAACTTTGGTCAGATATTTTTTGAGGTAGAAAGGTGTGCCAAAGGAAATTGTCTCTGTTTATTAGTGAGTCATGCTGGTGGTACTACCCATAAACCTGAAGATGTCCTTTCTGTAATAGAGGAGGCAATAAAATGAAACCATTAGAGAAAAAACACCCTCTTGAGGTCCTTATTCGTACCGAAAGAATGCCTCATATCTTTTGTTCTGGTTGTGGAATTGGGACAGTACTTACTAGTTTTGTAGAGGCACTTCTTGAAAGTGAATTAAACTTAGATAAAGTAGCAGTATGTTCAGGTATTGGTTGTTCAAGTAGAGTGCCAGGATATCTTAAATTAGATGGTTTTCATACTACTCATGGTCGTTCTGTTGCCTTTGCTACGGGGTTAAAATTGAGTAATCCTGAGTTAACTGTATTTATCTTTGCTGGAGATGGAGATTTAGTGGCCATAGGAGGCAATCACTTAATCCATGCTGCTAGAAGAAACATTGATATGAAAGTAATTTGTATAAATAATTTTAATTATGGAATGACCGGAGGGCAGAGTGGACCAACCACCCCTCTTACAGCAAGAACAACCACAAGTATGTATGGAACGTTTGAGGAACCCTTTAATCTGGTTCATCTTATGTGGGCCTGTGGAGCAGTGTATGTTGCACGTTGGACAGCAGCTCATCCACATTATATAAAACGCTCCATATCAGAAGCATTAGAAAGACCTGGATTTTGTTTCATAGAAGTGATCACACCTTGCCCTACCAATTGGGGAAGAAGAAATAAGATGCGTACTGGTATTGATATGACAAAGTTTTTCCTTGAAAGGACAGTGGTAAAGGTGAATCCCGAGCCAACAGAAGCTGGTATTGATATGAAAAATCCCATTGTATGTGGAGTATTTGTTGATAAAGAAAGGCCTGATTTTATTGAAGCATTAAAAGAACAGGTGGGAAAGAAGGTGAAAGTTTATGAATTCAGAGGAGATGGAAAGGCAGAACCCCCAGAAGTGCCTTTAAAAATTTCGCCAAAGCCTCTTTTTAAAAAGAAATTAAAAGACATTTATAGGGTAAAGATTGCTGGCCTTGGTGGTCAAGGTATGGGCCTTTTAGGTTTGATTATTGGGAGGGCAGCTACTGTTTTTGATGGAAATGAAGCCCTTTATTCACAGGAATACGGGCCAGAGGCTAGAGGTGGAGCATCAAGTGCAGCTATCATTATTTCTGAAAAAAAGGTAGATGTCCCTTATTTTGCCAAACCTGATGTTTTAATCATAATGGCTCAGGCGGCTTTTAGAAAATATAAAAAATTCCTCCATCCTGGCTCTATTCTGATTGTAGATAGTGAGTTAGTAAAAGTAACGGATATACCTGAAGGGGTAAAGGTTTATAAGTTACCTGCTACCCGAATGGCAGAAAAACTTGGCAGAAGTATTGTGGCCAATATAGTAATATTGGGATTTTTTACGGCTATTACAGATATTATTAGTCTTAAAGCAGCCAAAGAGGCACTTAAGATATCTGTGCCCAAAGGGACTGAGGAATTCAATTTAAAGGCTTTTGAAAACGGTTATGATTATGGCAAAGGGATAAAAAAAGAAGGAGAGTGAACAATGCCTCAATTCCAATATACTCAGGGCGACCGTACCATTGTTCCACCAGGAACAAAACAGATACCTGTTTATATTATGGGCAAGCGCTATAAGGTCCCTGAAGGTCTAACTATTATGAAGGCCCTAGAGTATGTGGGCTATCGTTATATAAGGGGGTGTGGCTGTCGGGCAGGCGTTTGTGGTGCTTGCGTAACGGTCTTCCGTTTGGCAGGTGATTACCGTCTCCATTTTGGCCTGGCGTGCCAGACTACTGTCCAGCCTGAGATGTATTTAACTCAAATTCCCTTTGTGCCGGCCAACAAGGCGACTTATGATATTAATCGGCTGAAACCAGATGTCTACACCATTGAAAAGTTATATCCAGAGACATTTCGTTGCTTGTCCTGTAATACTTGCACCAAGGCTTGTCCTATGGAAATTCCAGTCATGGATTATATTCAGGCGTTGGTTAAAGGGGACATAAAAACTTGTGCTGAATTATCTCATAGTTGCATTATGTGTGGGATGTGCAGTTTACGCTGTCCGGCAGAAATTCAGCATTTTCATGTAGCCATGCTAGCCAGGCGATTGTATGCCAGACACCTTATGCCTAAGGCCAAGCATTTAGAAAAGAGGGTGAAACAAATAAAGGAGAAAAAATTTGATTGGATGTTAGAAGAATTAATGAATTTATCTGAGGCGGAAATGAAAAAGCGCTATGCAGAAAGAGAATGGGAACCAGAACCCTATGACCCCAATTGGCAACCAAAAGAAACAAAATATTTGATTATTGAAGATTGAGGAGAAGACTATGTCAAAATCTGGTTATCCAGAAAGCTTACAGGAGAGTCTGGCTAAAGTGAGGGAGACCAGGAGTAAGCGAATCAAATTGGCCAAGAAACAGAGGTATTATGATAGGCTTTCCCCTAATGAATATCAAAAAGTTTTGCATAAATACCATCCTGATTATGCACCTGAAGGTAGAAAAGTGCTTAAAGTAGGGCCTAATAAAGGTGATTTATTACAAAAAGAATTAAGTGATATTTTGCAGGGACAACCTTGGATTGTTCCTGATGCCTTTGATAAAAGACTAAAATCACCTGATTTAAACACCGATGTATTAATCATTGGTGGAGGAGGGGCAGGGAGTGCGGCTGCCTTGTTGGCCTCAGAGCAAGGAGTAAATGTGACAGTGGCTACCAAATTAAGACATGGTGATGCCAATACCATGATGGCTGAGGGCGGAATACAGGCAGCAGACTTACCTTATGATTCACCTTATTACCACTTTCTAGATGCCTTTGGGGGAGGACATTTTACCAATGATAAAAATCTATTGCGAGCCTTAGTTTTAGATGCTCCCTTGGTTATTCAATGGCTAGAAACATTAGGAGTAATGTTTGATAAAGAGACTGATGGCACCATGAAGGAATTGAAGGGAGGCGGTCTCTGTCGTCGGCGAATGCACTCTTCAAAGGATATGATAGGCATGGAGATCATGCGGGTATTAAGAGATGAAGTCCAAAATAAAGTGGATAAAATAAAAATCTTAGAATTTTGTCCGGCAGTAGAGCTTTTATTAGACGAAACTGGAACCATTGGAGGAGCAATTCTATATAACTTAGATAATCAAGAATTTATAGTAGTTAAGGCTAAGGCAGTCATTCTGGCTACTGGTGGCTATGGTCGTTTACACTTACACGGTTTTGCTACTACCAATCACTATGGGGCTACCGGAGATGGTTTAGTATTGGGTTATCGCTTGGGTATTCCTTTACGCAATTTAAAATATGCCCAATTTCATCCTACAGGTGCTGTCTTTCCAGAACAAAGTGCAGGTATGCTAATTACCGAAAAAGTGAGGACTTTGGGAGCTGAACCGGTTAATTGTGATGGTGAAAGGTTTTGCCATCCGTTGGAACCTAGAGACGTGGAATCTGCCTTAATTATACGGGAGTGTGTAGAGAGGGGTAAAGGAGTAGTTACTCCTACAGGAAGAGTAGGAGTATGGCTTGATTCTCCCATGATTGATATGATTTGGGGTGAAGGCACGGTAGAGAAGGTATTAGCGAGCAAATATCTACAATTTAAAAGATATGGCATTGATATTTCTCAAGAACCCATGCTTATTTTTCCTACTTTACATTATCAAAATGGCGGTCTGTCCATTAATGAATGGGGAGAGACCATTATCCCTGGGCTATTTGCTGCTGGTGAAGTAAGTGGGGGAGTGCATGGGGATAATCGGTTGATGGGAAATTCCCTTTTAGATATAAATGTATTTGGTAGACGGGCAGGAGCAAAGGCAGCAGTATTTGCAAAAAAAAGGAAAAGAATGAAAGCTTTAACCTTAAGACATCTTGAGGAGTATTTAAAAGCATTAAAAATGGCCAAGATAAAACCTCAAATAAAATCTCCTATTATATTACCTGATTATAGAAATCAAGAAGCAAAGGCAAAAATGCTAGGTTAGAAAGGAAAATTTAGCATGCCAGAAAGAAGCGGTGATTGGTTGAAACAAGCAGAAAGAGCTTTAGAAGTGGCTAAAAAGGCAAATGAATTTGAGAGCGGTGCGCCTTTGGATTTCTATGGCAGAACAAGCTATAGCCATTGCAGAGGCAATAATTGAATTCTGTAAAGATATTATCCAATAGAGAAGAGGTATTTGATTTTTTAAAGAGATATAAAGCATTTTTAAAACAAGCTAAAAGGTTTTTATGAGAGGAGGAATATGAAAATCCATGAATATCAAGCAAAAGAGATCTTTAAAAAATTCTCTATTCCTATTCCTGAAGGCAGATTGGCCAATACAGTAGATGAAGTAAAACAGGCTGTCAATGAGTTGGGATTGCCAATTGTGATCAAGGCTCAAATTCAAGCAGGTGGAAGAGGGAAAGCAGGTGGAGTAAGGCTGGCTAAAACCTTAGAAGAGGCAGAAAATATTGCCCAAGGATTATTAGGTAAAACTCTAGTTACCCATCAAACAGGCCCTCAGGGGAAAATAGTCCGCAAGGTCTTGATAGAAAAGGCTAGTGATATTAAACAAGAATTTTATATAGGTTTGACCATTGATAGAACGAAAAATAGGCCTGTAATGATGGTCAGTCCTGCCGGGGGAATGGAGATAGAAGAATTGGCAAGAGAAAAGCCAGAATTAATTTTTAAAGAGGCCATTGACCCATTTTTAGGGCTGTTGCCTTATCAAGCCAGGGCATTGAGTTTTAAAGCCGGCCTACCAGATTTAAGGCAAGCAGTAAAATTACTCCTCTCTTTATATAAATTGTTTGTTAATTATGACTGCTCCTTGGCAGAGATCAATCCCTTGGCTCTGACTTCAGAGGGACAATTATTGGCCATAGATGCCAAGTTAAACTTTGATGATAGTGGGCTTTATCGCCACCCTGACATAAAAGAGATGCTTGACCCATATGAACTTGACCCTCTGGAATACGAGGCCATGAAACACCATTTAAACTATGTCCGATTGGATGGTAATGTAGGCATCATGGTTAATGGTGCGGGTTTGGCCATGGCTACCATGGATGTTATCAAACTTTATGGGGCAAAACCAGCCAATTTTTTAGACGTAGGTGGGGGGGCAAATGTAGAGATGATTACCCAAGGATTAAAAATATTGCTCTCAGACCCCAATGTGAATCTAATTTTTATCAATATCTTTGGTGGTATCTTACGGTGTGATGTGTTGGCCCAAGGGGTTATTCAGGCGGCTAAGGAGGCCGAAATAAATATACCTATATTAGTAAGACTTGAAGGCACCAATGTAGAGATAGGGAGAAAGATGCTGGCGGAATCAGGCCTAAACTTTGTGGTGGCAAAAGACATTAGTGATGCTGGTAAAAAGATTGGAGAGATTTTGGGAAGGAGTTAATTATGGCCATTTTAGTGAGTGAAAATACACGGGTACTAGTCCAGGGTATTACTGGTAAAGAGGGCGCCTTTCATACCAAGCAGATGCTTGCCTATGGCACAAAAATAGTAGCAGGAGTGACTCCAGGGAAAGGAGGACAGAAATTAGAAGATATACCGGTATTTAATACCGTGGAAGAAGCCGTAAAGAAAACCGAAGCCAATGCCTCAGTTATTTTTGTGCCTGCTGCCTTTGCCTGTGATGCTATCTATGAGGCGATTTCAGCAGGGATAAAGCTAATTGTTTGTATTACTGAAGGCATCCCCACTTTAGACATGTTAAAAGTAAAACGTTTTTTAGAAGAACACCCTGAAGTAGTAGTGATTGGACCAAATTGTCCTGGATTAATCTCACCCCCCTTTAAGTGTAAATTAGGTATCATGCCTGGGCAGGTTCACACTCCAGGTCCTATTGGAGTTATTTCTAGGAGTGGCACTCTTACTTATGAAATAGACTATCAATTGACTTTGGCCGGTTTAGGGCAAACTACCTGTATTGGTATTGGTGGTGATGCTATTCCTGGTAGTAATTTTATTGATTTACTAAAGCAATTTAATGAAGATGAAGAGACAAAGGGTGTAGTTATAGTGGGTGAGATTGGGGGCACAGCCGAGGAGGAAGCAGCCATTTATATCAAAGAGGAATTTAAAAAACCAGTAATTGCCTTTATTGCTGGACGTACCGCTCCTCCTGGAAAACGCATGGGGCATGCGGGAGCCATTATTTCAGGAGGAGAAGGAACGGCTGAGAGCAAGATAGCTGCCTTAAAAGCAGCAGGAATTATGGTAGCTGAAGATTTGGGTAGATTAGGAGAGACAGTGAAGGAAGTGATGAAATTATAAGGGGTGTTTTTGATAAAACTTCTTACGCCACTTCCATACTATTACACTGAAACCACCTCCGATCATAGCCCCTACCAGCACATCTAAAGGAAAATGAACCCCAAGATAAATGCGAGATATGCCAACCAAACAAGCAAGCATCAAAAAAATAAATGCTGCTCTTCTAAAAATAAGGGATAAATAAGTGGCTACGGCAAAGGCAACTTGAGTATGTCCAGATGGGAAGGAATTTGCCTTTAAAGCACTTCCCAGCACATTAATATATAATTGGCCATTCTGGATTAAAGGTGCAAACTCTGCCAGAGGCCGAGGACGTGCTATTAAGGATTTAATCAAGACTACAGTGAGGCCACTTAACAGAGTAGCTAGCATCATCCAAGGCCAGTGGTATTTGAAGATACCCCGATCATAAAACCACAGTCCCAGTCCTGTAATAAAGGCAAGTATCCAGCCATTACCTAGCCAAGTGATGAGCCAAAAAAAATGGTCAAGACAAGGGGAATTCAAACTATGATTGAGCCACAAAAATAGATTTTTGTCTAAAGTGATGATGCTATTCATGTGCGAATCTTTAAGTTTTTTAAAAGTTTGTCCGTAAAATCCAGGATGAAATTTAGTTGAGATGGATTGGCGTATTTTACACATTCACAACGCAGCCTTTGACGGCTGCGAATTAGCCATTCTACTCGGAAATAACTTCTACCTACTTCTATGGCAAAATAAAAAGGTTGGCAACTTTTGTGAGCGCTTTGGGTTTCATCCCAAAGTTCTTCAGGCAAACTTATCCAGTAAATTCCACTCAATGGAGCAGTTTCAGCATGGGTAGCCAAATAGTGCTTTATCTTTTTAATATCCGAGGGGCTGATTTCATCAAATAGCAATTGCCGCATAATTTATCCAATATTTTTTATCTCTAATCCTACCTCAATAAGGCGACGAAAGCGTTGGTTTGCCAAATAGGGTAAGGCAGCCTTTAAATTGGCCAGGACACTTCCCTTATCAGGTAAAACTATTGTCTCTAAATCTGTTTCCAATGGGGGTATTTCTTGAGCAATAGCGATTATTTGTTTCACTTCCAAAAGTTCCAATTTCTCTAAAATTAAATTATTTATGCCCTTTAAACAAACAATAGAAGGGTTAATGCCTGTGGGGAAAATCAAGCTTTGAAACTCAAAAAAGTCTTTAATATCAGGCAATAAAAAGGCCAAACCACAATCACTAAAACTATAGGTTGCTTGTTTTAGACCAAAGACCGCTAGCGGTTCTTCAGGGAGAAATATATTCCAACCCTTTTTAAGTTCATAGAGAGCAATATTGAATAAATTGCCTTGTTCATCAAAACAAGGAAAAAGAAAGGTATCAATTAAGGCATCCTTTATACCTTCTTGGGATTCAGAGAGTAAACCTAAAGAAAGGCATTCTTTTTTTAAAATTGGGTATTTTTCTAAGCTTTCCGCGTAATATTTAACAAATGGACTATTTGGTGAGCAATAACCAATCTTAAATTTTCTTATATCTAGTTGCTCGATTTTCCATTTAGCCAAAAATTCCCATTGGGATAAATAATCTTGTTTATTTTTATAAAGTAAGTCATGATAAAGATTAACCGCCATGTTCAAAAGCTTAAGCCTCTTTTGCTCCATTTTTAGTTTCCAAAGCAAGATTGATTAATTCCTCCACTAAAGTAGAAAAAGACATTCCCATAGCCTTTGCGGCTAAAGGAAAAATACTTGTTTCAGTCATGCCTGGAATGGTATTGGTCTCAAGTATATAGATATCTTCCCCTTTTAAAATCATATCAGTGCGACTATAACCCTTACATCCCAAGACTTTATGTGCCAATAAGGCACATTGTTGGGCCTTTTCTGTAAGGTGAGAGGGTAAAGGTGCTGGGCAGATTTCCTTTGTGGCTCCAGGGGTATATTTAGCTTGATAATCAAAAAAATGGTGGTTCCCTTGGGGTAGTATTTCTACAATAGGTAAGGCTATCAATTCTTTATTTCCCAAAACCCCTCCAGTAATTTCTCTACCTGCAATATACTTTTCTACCAACACTTGATGGCTATGTTTAAAGGCCCGCTCAATAGCAGGTTGCAGTTCATTTTTTGTTTTTACCAAATTTAGGGCTATACTTGAACCCCCATCAGCAGGTTTAACTACCAAAGGTAATCCTAATTTAGCGATAATTTGCTCAGAACTATATTCTTTACCCTGTTCTAGCACTATATCTTCTCCTACCTTCAATCCTGCCAGACGAAAAATCTTTTTGGCCATAATCTTGTTCATTGCCAAAGCGCTGGCCAGCACTCCTGAACATTGATAAGGAATTCCTAATAAATCTAACAGACCCTGAATAGTTCCATCTTCTCCATATCTTCCGTGAAGCATGACCAGAGCCACATCAATGTTAGGGGCATCATTGACTAATTTAGCTAAATCAAAGGCCGGGTCATAGATACTTACTTCATATTTTTCTTTGTCCAAAGCGGTTTTCACATAAGCACCACTTTTCAGCGAAACTTCTCTTTCGCTAGATTTTCCACCACATAACAAAGCTATCCGTAAGCGTTTCATAGATTATTAATAAACTCCGGCCCAAAGGATAAATAAGAAAAAATTAAGGATTCTAACCTTTTACTGCGTTTATAAAGTTGTTTGAGGTATCTATATTTTTCCTCTGTTTGACCATAGCGTTTAAATAAGTCTTCAAATCTTTCTTCCACTGAAACAATAATATCATGTTTAACTCGTTTATCAGCATAATTGACAATAGTCTTCTCATCTATGCTTAATTCTTCAGGCAAATCTACATGGGAACGAACAATATCTGCCACCTCATAATAACCCAACCTTTCTAACCACTCAGCCCCTTTTATTGTATGCTGCACACCAGGGTGTTCAATACTGTAAGTTTTAGCTATATCATGGAGTAAGGCCCCAGCCTCTACTAAATCCAAATTTAAGGCCATTTTTTGTTTTTTTAACTCTTTGGCTAAAAACATAGCTATTCGCGCTACTTGTTTAGAATGAATAATAATATGGGGATAAACTTCATATTTTTTCAGTAAATATAGACATTCTTTTGGTGAAGGAATAGTTATTTGTTTTGTTTCAATACCTGTTTCAGCCCTTCCAATATTCCTTTCCACTATTTTTCTTTACCAGCTTATTTAAAGGAATGCAAGGTGGTATTTAACTCTGAACAGGGCTACGTCAAAGTCAGGCCATAAGTAATTTAACAAAAAGAACAAACGTTTAAATATGGTCTAAAAAATCCAAATTTCAAAATCCAAATGCCAAATGAAATCCAAATGCCAAAAATAGTTTTAAGTATTAATAAGTTTTAAGCAAAATGGGCTGCATATTTGTTATTAACTTATTTATTCTGGGCATGGAATAAAGGTTAATGTGCCTGAATTATAGTCCAGATCTATTTCCCCACTAGCTCTGTCATAGTATATAGACAAACCTTCGTGGTTGCCATTCAGTGTTGCTAGTTCAAGAATGCAAAGACCCATCCATGAGCATATTCCATATTCGCCACTACTGACGTTAGTAATTGTTATATAAACCTTATCTCCAACTATTTCTGCATTCCCATGCACAACCCCTATTTCTCCTTCATCCCCAGTCCATATACCATTTAAAAGAAAATGCCCATTCCCCATATCAGTGACCGCAAGTTTAGTGATACCTCCCTCTTCGTCCTGCCAGCAAAACTCTCCAAGATAATTACCTGCATAAGCGTCTGAAATGGCAATCCCAAGCATTAAGAAAAAAATCATAACTAAACTTACTGCTGCGAACTTAAAAAACCTCATTTTACCTCCTTTTTAAATATATTTTGCAACCCACTTTGCCTAGTTTTTTATTTTTCCTTTGTTATTTGTCATTTTAATGATTATGTCATGTCAGTAAGGAGTGAAATTTGGGGTGAAATTTGGGGTCAAACCTACAAAATACATTTAATTGCCCTCTAACTTAGCTAGAATAGACTCTTACAAAATTATTATGAAAGTGTCAATTTTTTTCAAAAACTACCAACCATTAACAACTAACCAAAACAACTACCCACTAATTTATGCTGATTATGTAGTGCTGGATCTAAAGAGGCAGTGGTTTGTAAATGAATGGGTTGCAATAGGTGGAAGGATGGTCAGTGCCATGACCCCGTCTTTTCCCAAGAATTTCTAACAGGACTTTCCCAGAATTTTTAAAAGCTTTCCGAAAAGAAAGGTAAGCTACCCCAAACAGGGATAACTTTAAAAGAAAACTCATAAATGGAGTAAAATAAAGCAATTTTTAAAGGTTGCGGTCAAAAAACTGACCACAACCATACAAATATTTTATTTAGGGCTGGGGCTGTCAAGGAGTGCTCGCCCGCCTGCCTGCGGTCGGGCAGGACATTATACTGCCTAAGAAAGAAAAAGATAGATTGATTAAGGGGTTTCATTGACAGAGATTATTAGGGATGGTAATGTGGCTTTTAGGGAGTAGAAGAATTATATAGTTATGCGGAATAAATTAGTATGAGCGGTATAAATTTGAATGGAAATTGGAAAGCTGATTGGGCAATTGAATTACATACAATTAGTAGTATTCCTCTTGGCGGTGGTGTGTTTGATACGACCTATACAGAAACTGGAGAATCTTTAAATAAACTAAAATATCATAATGATTTTTCCCAAATTTCAATATTAGCACAAAAGGCTGTGGAATTCTTGAAAACAAGACTTGTAACACCTTATTTAAATGTGATCTTACCCGTGCCTCCTTCAAATATTGACAGAGCTAGACAACCAGTTTATGAGATAGCTATAGAAATAGGTAAGTCATTAAATATTTTTGTAGATTTTGATTATTTGTATAAAAAGAAAAAAACAGAACAATTAAAGGATATTACTGATCCAATTGAGCGAGAGGAGATTTTAAAAAATTCATTTGGGGTAAAAGATTTACGCTATAAAGATAGCAAAGTACTTCTTTTCGATGACTTATACAGGTCTGGAGCAACATTAAGAGAAATAACGAAAGTATTATATGAAAATGGTAGAGTTCAAAACGTATATGTGTTAACTTTGACAAAAACGAGAACAAGAAGATGAATGAAAAGGTTTTTATCTCGGGATCAATTTCAATAAAAAGACTCCCAAAAGAAGTTTTAAAATCTATAGATAAAATTATTGCAAAAAATTTTAAAATACTGATAGGTGATGCTAACGGCGTTGACAAACTTGTTCAGAATTACTGTTTAAAAAAACAATATTTTAACGTTACAGTTTACTCTATTTTTGAAAAACCAAGAAATAGAGCAAGTGAGAAATATGGTTTTAAAAAGATTTCTGTTGATGCTGCTTTGAAAAAAGAGATTGATAAGCAGAAACAAAAAGATAAGGCTATGACACAAGATTGTACCTATTGTTTAATAATTTGGGATGGAAAAAGTAAAGGAAGTTATAGCAATATTTTAAGAGCAATAGAATTAAATAAAAAAGCTAAAGTTTATCTCACACAGAAGAATAAATTTTTAGAACCTTATAAAATTAACAAGAATGAAATTGAATATATATTTAGAAAAAATAATGGTTATATAGCTTCAGAAGTAATCAAATATCTAAATAAGAATGTATCTGATTATTTTAAAAATAGTCGTGATTTGTATAAATATTTGCTCAAAAAATCATTAATAAAAAAGGAAAATAATACTTATATACCAGCAGATGCTAATTCAAAAATGTTTATTGTAGAAAAATATAAAGGTAAACCTAAAGGTGTAAAATTCAGTAATGAATTTATCGATTGGATTGAGAATGAACTAAAATTGATTTCGAGAAAAGAAAGCAATTTTCAACTAACTTTTTTTGAAAAGAACGCATAACAAAGCGCTTCACCTGACCGCTATTCCTCTGGCGCTCCATAGCGGCAGGTGAGCTTTGTCGTTAGGCTATATATTACACTTTAGGTAGCTTAAACGGAAATGAACTACAAGCAAAAGTTCATCTTGGAGTATTTTAAAGCCCTGCGAGAGGATATTATCGTCAGGATTCAGAAGAATACAACCTTATGGTCTCTCAAGATTACGGCAGCAGCGTTTATATTCGCTTACTTGGGTAAAGCTGGCATAGAAGATAAGGGGATTTCAGTCCTTCTTATGTCCATGGTTCCGTGGATAGCAATTATTTTTGATTTTTTGATTGTGGATAATTTATTGGGAATTCATAATATTGCGAATTTCATCAAACATCGTATTGAGTTAACGCCACAGAATTCTCGCGTAGAAGGTATTATGAATGAAGAATTCTGGGAATATTCGTGTGGACAGAAAGAAGGAAGCCGAACTCTTGACCGACGGCATAGAGTAGCAATAGTACTCTTTGCTTTAGTTTGTTCATTAATACCAGCAGTAATATATTTGCATTTAACCATGAAGGGGACTAAATTTCCTTTCTTGCTGAGTTATTTCCTAATTGTAAATCCTGCCTTGGTCCTGGTTGTGGAGTGGCTTTTATGTCGATGGTTTAAAAATAGAATATCTTGTGTCGAAAAAGAGATATTGGAAACATTACAGAAGCATCAAATATCATAGAGAATATCATACAGTCATAGAGGAGTCACACATGTCAGGTCTACACATTTCACAAAAACAATAAAAAACAATTTCCTAACAAAGCAAATGCAGCCGACAGCTTACCGCTGCGGCTGATTTGCGGCGTTATGTGATAAAATAAAAAATAGTGAGGTGATTATGAAAACAGCCAAAGAAGCAGTTAAAACATTACTGGAGAGATTACCAGATAAGTGTACAATTGAGGATATTCAATATCATTTATATGTTATTGAGAAAGTTCAAAGAGGCATCGAGCGTGCAGAAAAAGAAGGAGCGATAGAGCAGGAAGAAGTTGAAAAGAGATTGAGCAAATGGGTTTTAAAGTAATATGGTCACCTGAGGCTGTAGAAGACCTTGATGCGCATCGTTGGCAGCAGGTTAGCTTAGGCGTTAGGCGTATAAAAATAAATAAAAAACGAGGTTGAAAATGAGCACATTAGATTTGAAGGCCTTAGAGAAACTCGATAAAGCCGACGACCAGGAAAAAATCACGGAGGAATAGGGGTCGCGTGTTTGCATTTGATATTCAGCTAATTCCTTCTTCTATTTTCTTTGTTATTTTCTTGGGCATTTCTGATATCTCTTTGTCATCATTTGCCTTTTTCTCAAATCTCTTTGCCTCTACAGATATGCTTGTATAATCCATATTAAACAGTTCTCCTATCTCTTTTAAAGTTATTACGGATTTTTGGTGAAGAAACTGCTTGATAGCATATATAGTGTGTGTTAAATATAAATTCTTTTATTAAAGAACACAATAAAAAGGCAGGGTTTAAGAAAAATGACAGATTTCATGTTTTACAAATTGAGATTAATGCGAAGCACCGTTTTTGACCTTCTTTCTGCTGTCCCCACTAAGGAAATGGCTATTGAAGATATTATTGCCTATCTTCATTCTCATCCTAACGATAAGTTTATGCATAAGTATTTAATAATTCGGTTGGGAGAATTTGGTAAAGATGGGCTTGACCAATTAATAGAGAAAGCCAAAAAAAGAGAAGATTTTTTATTATTAGCATCCCTTTACCAGACATGTATTTCCTACCCTAAATTTTATAATTTGAGAAAGAAATTTGACGATATAGATTTACAGACATTAGCTGATTATACACCCCTGATTTATATAAGATGGTCTTTAGATGGGAATTTAGAAGCTCGCTGTTTCTGGATGGATGTGTTTGCTAAGAATAAATACTTACACAGGAAATTGCCATTGTTAGAGGATATTGAATTCCCTATTCCATTTAATTTGGAAAACCTTATGAAAAATGAAAAAGTGGTTCATATAGAAGATATATATTCAGGTTCAGAAGATAAATCCTTTAATACAGGCACAGCCATGAGGAGGGTAGAACCAAGAGAGACTATAGATAGGCTTTTGAAAAATCCTACCATCCAGGACTTATTGCTTCCTGACGAAGTGAAGCTTACCTGTTCTATTAGCCCTTATGCCTTTATAAGAGGTTGGAAAATGGAGATAGGTGTATCTGTGGGTAGAAATAATTGGAATGCCCATGGTGTAGTCTCAGAATATGGAAAGGGTCTAACAGAGGAACAGGCAAGGGCCTCTACTTTAATGGAGATTGTAGAAAGATATTCGGCCATAGGAAACTTTTTTGATGGCCAATCTATAGGATACAAGGAAGAATTTAGTTTAATTAAAGCCAGCTATAGTGAAATGAGTGATAGGGGATACAATGTGTTAGACCCAAACAAAATGAATCTTGAAGTTCCTTATCAAGACCAAGAATTATATTGGGTGATGGCTGAGGAAGTAAATAAAAAAGGTAGTCATCAAATTTATATACCAGCTCAATTTGTTTTTCTTATCTCTTCTGGAAATTTTGATGAAATTGACCTTTACAGTCAAGGCACCTCAACAAATGGTCTGGCTTCAGGGAATACTATAGAAGAAGCTAAACTTACTGCCTTATTAGAATACATAGAAAGAGATTCAGAAAAGATAACACTTTTTTCCCCAGATAGGTGTTTCTTGCTCCAAGCAGAAGGCACGGTTACAGGCGAAATCCTGAATACCTGGGAGAAAAAAGGTGTTCATATATATTTTTTAGACTTAACATCTGAATTTGGAGTCCCCTGTTACAAGGCATTTTTTATTCACAAAAGAGGAGGCATTTCTAGGGGTTGGGGTGCACATCTGGATGGCAGAATTGCCATAAACAGGGCATTATGTGAGCTAACATCCAGCCAGTTTTGTTATGGCAATTATTCTACCATATCTTTGGCTGAAGAGATTCAAAGGACAATAAGATATGAAGAACTTCCCAATTATTCCTCAGGAAATGTAGATAAAGATTTATGGATGTTGGAAAAATTGTTAATAACCAATGGTTTCAATCCCATATATGTCAATTTAACAAGAAAAGATTTAGACATACCTGTAATAAGAGTGGTAATACCTGGACTGGAAATGTTACCTGATTTAGATAGATACTCTAATTTTAATGAAAGATTATTTAGGAACTATTTAGAAATTATTAAATAGAAATTAGAACCGATATAATGATAAAGGTAAAGAATAAAATTTTAATACCTCTCCAGCTAAATCAATAACCTCCATACAGGTGTCAATGAGTTCACTATCACTAGTGGCAATTAAACCATAAAATTTTAAAAAATTTTCTGGCACAGGCACAGCCTGAGCCTGACCCTTGATACCATAAGATTCTGACATTCTCTGGGTCTCATTTGCCAATTTGCCACTATGCGAAAGCGGTGCATCAAAATACCAATCTACTTGCAAAGGATTATAAAGGATTAATATCTCAAATATTAAATTCAAAGCCTGTTTGGTAGCCGATGTAGGACGATAGTTAGCTGAAACACCAGAAATATCTCTTATAAAACCATCATCTGTAAAAACCAATGGTTTACCTTTTAAGGCGCTTTCTATAGTAATTAATACATTATGCCCATCTATTCCTAACAAGGCTTGCCTTAATCGCCAAAGTCCCTGTCTTTTTTTTCGCCTATTTTTTGCTTTTTTATAGCTACATACCCCTCGTTTAAGCAGATGCATTTGTTGAGTAGAGAGCTGAAATCGTTTACCGATTAAATCCAATGCCTGCATAGGTGCATATCCTCTTTCCAATAAAAAACGGAAGTCCTCAATTACCTGGAGGGGAATAGTAAAAATTTTATTTCTCTTTTTTAAATACAAGTCACATATTGACTTCATTGTTTTGTTCTATAACTAAGGCCATAGATAGCAATAATATGGCTGTGATGCAAAAGTCTGTCAAGTATGGCAAAGGCATATCTTAAGATTATTTTTTAATGATTGGGGAATGTCCAGATATTTCCCATCCTTGACAAACCTTCCAATAAGTTTTAAAAATATAAAGAATGATGGCGCGGGGTGGAGCAGTTTGGTAGCTCGTCGGGCTCATAACCCGAAGGTCGAGGGTTCAAATCCCTCCCCCGCTACCAAAAATAAAGAATTAAAAGCAAGATATAGAAAATAATCCTTTCTTTTCAGAAAACTTCTGAAAATTCTGGGAAAAATCCTGAAGAATAAATATTGCGAAAAATTTTATTTGGGAGTATAAAAAAAGCATGGGCTGGTGGAAGCAGGTTTGGCTAAAGTTGAAGTCTAAATTCACCAAGAAAAAAAATAAAAAGTCTCTATTAGTATCTCCTCCAGCCAAACAATGTAACTCTCACTGCTGAGGGGTGAAGTTTGGTTAGACCTGGTTAGGTCTAAGGGCAAGGGAAATTTCTTCAAGAATCCGTTCTATGACCTGTTCGGGTTTAGGTGCCAAACGTATGATTCTACCTACCACGAGGTAATCACTCCCATTTTTAATCGCTTCATAAGGGGTAGTAATTCGTTTTTGGTCATATGCCTGGTTACCTTTAAGGCGGATGCCAGGAGTAATAGCAATAAATTCTTGTCCTAGTAAATTTTTAACCTGTTTTACCTCTTGTCCTGAACAAACAATGCCCTTACAACCTGCCTCCTTTGCCAATTGAGCACGCCGAAGCACAAGTTTAATTGGATTATAGGCAAATTCTTCCTTAATTCCCAAAGCAAGCAGACTAGGAGTGTCTAAGTAAGTTAAAACCGTCACCCCAATAATTTTAGTAGGGCCTGTTTGAAATTCACTAAATAAATGGGGATAACAGGGAGGAAATACACTGAGAAAATCCACCTGGTACTTTTGGAGTTGATGGCAAGCAGCTAAGACTGTGCTAGGAATATCATGAAGCTTCAGGTCTAAAAATACTTTGTTTCCTGTAGTTTCTTTCACAATTTTTATAACTTGAGTCCCTGCTTCAAGAAAAAGCTGTAAACCAATTTTAAAACACCCTACTTTAGTGCTTAAGAGACGTAGCCATTTTTTAGCAGTGTTTAAATCAGGCACATCAAGGGCAAAAATAAGTTTGTTTTTTGCCACATCATAGATGTTTTCTTTCATCTACCTGGTTGCCTAAAATCCTCTGACGATAAATCTCTCCTTCTTTTACAAATTGAGCAAAGCTTACTTTAGGATTGATGCCAGGACAGACATTCATGGCAATCCGCCAATCAATTTCACTTTTTAAAATAGCCTTCCAAAAAGGCCATAAACGACATGGTAAGGGCTTGCAAGGGTGGATAGCACAATCACCATTTTTTTTAAGAAATATACATACTGCCTGGCCTTCTATCTCCTTTTCTTTAATATAATAGTGCCCATTTTTTGCTTCACAATAACGTTTTATGAACACCTCTGGGGTGATGTTTAAATAACAAGAAATAGTCTCAATTTCTTTTTTGGTAGTCCAAATACCACCTCTTCCTTTACAACAATCCCCACATTGTTTACAAGAAAATGCCCTTTCCATAGAATTGTTTTAAAATAACCCATCCCAATACTAATTCAAGATTTACTAAAATTTCTCCTTTAGAAAAAACCATTTCCCTCATCCAGCATATTAATCGTTATTTTTACTTCTAAGAAATATATATGCTATTCACAACCACTACATGAAGAACATCCCTCATTAGGCATACATCTAGAAGATGCCTTAGCCAATTCTTCGGAAGTGGCAGGACGAACATTAGTTATTAATACCTTAAAGTGAAGCGTTTTACCAGCTAAGGGGTGATTAAAATCTAATAAGGCTTCCTGTTCGTCTTTCTCTTTTACTGAAAAATACATGGGATTTCCTCTGCTATCTACTGTCCGATACATGTGGCCAATCTCTATTTCTAAGCCAGGAGGAAATTCAGACAAAGGCACTTTTTTCATCAACTCTGATTTTATTTCACCAAAGGCCTCCACAGGGGCAAGAGTTACTTCTGTGGTATCTCCTGGTTCCAAATCTTTTAATTTTCTTTCCAACGCAGGAAAAATCTGTCCTGTTTCAAAAATGAAGGAATACCGAGCAGCTTGTTCCCCTCCTTCCACTACTTCTCCTGAGTCCAGTGTAACTGTGTACTCAATTTCCACCATAGTGTTGGCACCAACTTTCATTTTTACCTCCTAAAAATTTATTATCCCACTATAAATTGTTTTGTCTTATATGTCAAATAAATAGGCAGTAATTTCCCTTATTGTTGACATTGGTAGATTTTACAGTTATTAAGAGGTCAAAATTAATGAAGCTTGCCCACTTTTGTTTTTCACGGGATAATCCATATAGAGGGTTGGTGGAATGTCAAAATATGTATTTTTTATCTTTTTAATGCTGGGGGTAATCATGGTAAGAGATGCAAAGGCACAATTGCCCTTGGATACAGTGGAAACTTTCAAATTACCAAGTGGCTTGGAAGTAATTTTTCAAGAAAATAATAGTGCTCCAGTGGTAGCCATGCAATTTTGGGTAAAGACAGGAAGCACTCATGAAACCCGCTCAGAAGCAGGCATAAGCCACTTGATTGAACACATGGTCTTTAAAGGAACAAAACATTATAAACCTGGGGAAATAGCTTGTTTAATTGAGGCCAATGGAGGGAGTATCAATGCTTATACTAGTTTTGATTATACAGTTTATCACATAGTGATGCCCAGTGCCCAGTGGGAAATAGGATTAAAGGTATTAGCTGAGATGGTGAAAAATGCCTTGTTTGACCCCCAAGAATTGGCTAGTGAAAAAAAGGTGGTTTTGGAAGAAATTAGAAAAAATGAAGATATTCCTTTTTCTGTCTTGTCTGATGCACTTTTGGCTACCGCTTATCAGCGTCATCCTTACCGCTATCCTATAATCGGTCATACAGAAACAGTAACGGGTTTAAAACGGGAAGACATATTAGAGTATTACCAAAAATGGTATCGGCCTAGTAATATGGTAGCAGTAGTTGTAGGAGATATAAAAGAAGAACAGGTAAAAAAAGCACTAAACTCTGTTTTTTCTGGTCATTTTGTTCCTTCTCCTTCTATTACATTCCCTTCTGAACCTCCTCAAAAAGAGCTACGTTTACTTACTATGAAAAAACCATTTAAAGAAACTTATTTGGGATTGGGCTTCCCTATTCCAGGAATGGGAGAAGTGGATGCCTATGCCCTGGACGTGCTCTCTGAGATTTTAGGTATGGGTGATAGTTCTCGTCTCAATATAGCCCTAAAGTTAAAAAAACCCATAGTGCACTCTATTGCCACTCATGCCTTTACTCCTAAAGGACCAGGATTATTTATTATCCAGTCAGTATTAGAAACCAATAACCTAAAGACTGCCTTGAAAGAAATCTTTGCTCAAATTGAGGAAATTAAACAAAATGGTATCTCTTCTGAGGAACTAGCCAAGGCAAAATTAAATTTGGAATCAGAGTTTGTTTATAAACAGGAGACTATGGAAGGCTGGGCTAACACCTTAGGTTTCTTTCAGGTGGTAGAAGGAGATGCCAAAAAGTGTGCTGATTATTTGACCAACATTCAAGCAGTGACCAAAGCAAAGGTAAAGGAAGTAGCTCAAAAATATTTAATTCCCCAGCATCTTTCTTTAGTGGCTATAATACCTGAAACAGCCAAGATTAAACTCACGAAAAAAGAGATTTATACCCTTTGGCCACAAAAAAAAGAACAGGTAAAAAATAAAAAAAGTATTCAAAAAATTGTCTTAGATAATGGTTTAACATTGGTAGTGAAAGAAAATCATCGTTTGCCTACTTTTTCTCTAGCAGCTGCGTTTATGGGAGGATTGAGGGCAGAAACACCAGAGAATAATGGTATATGTAATTTTGTGGCCAAAATGTTGATGAGAGGCACAAAAAGACATTCAGCCGTGGAGCTAGCTACCCTTATTGAAGATATGGCAGGAGAAGTGGATACCTTTTCTGGTTGGAATACCTTTGGTCTAACAGCACATTTTCTCAGTCGCTTTTTTGATGATGCAATAAGTCTTATTGCAGAAATTCTGCTGGAACCTGCCTTCGATACTGAGGAAATAGATAAATTACGTCCTTTAATTTTAGCGGCCATTAGGCAAAAAGAAGATAAACCGTCGGCCTTGGCCTTTTCTCAGTTTTATCAGAGGGTTTTTTCACACCATCCTTACGGCATGGATGTGTTAGGGAGGGTAGAGACTATTAGCCGTATAAAAAATACAGATTTGACCCAATTTTATCAAAAATACGCTGTCCCCAATAATTTAGTATTGGTAGTGGTGGGAGATGTAGAAATTAAAGAGGTAGTAAAAAAAATAAAGAAGCTTTTTGGAAATTGGCCTAAGAAAAGGGTAAAATTCCCTCAATTGTCTCTTCCATCCCTTCCTTCATCATTTATTACCGTTAAAAAACATCTTCCCAAAGAGCAAGTCCACTTTGTCCTAGGTAATTTAGGGACTACTCTTTATAATGAAGATAGGTATCCTATGGCCGTTTTAGATGCTATTCTTTCGGGCCAAGGGGGTAGGTTATTCATTAATCTCAGAGATAAAAAGGGACTGGCCTATGCCCTAACTTTTGTCCATAGAGAAGGGATAGAACCAGGGATTTGGGCGGTTTACATGGCTACTAGTCCTGATAAGTTAGATGAAGCCTTAAAGGGAGTAAAGGAAGAAATTAGAAGACTGAGGGAAAAGGGAGTAGAGGATGAGGAAATAGAGCGGGCCAAGCAATATATCATAGGGAACTTTGTTATTGGACTTCAAACTAATACCCAACAAGCTTTATCTATGGCCCTTAATGAACGGTATGGCCTTGGATATAATTATGATGAAATTTATCAAAAAAGGATTAAAAAAGTCAAAAAATCAGAGATAATAAAAGTAATTCAGTCTTATCTCCATGAAGAAAACTGTGTTTTAAGCTTGGTAGGTCCTGTAAAATAATTGATAAATTAAATAGTGCCAATAAAAATTTATAGTTGACTTTTTTTTGATTGATGTCAATAATGCAGTTAATAATTTAAAGTTTAAGGAGAAAAACATGAAGCTTACAGACATCTTATCCACAGAAGATTGGAAAAGGTTGACAGAAGAAATTTATGAAAAGTTTGGAGCAAGGGGTCTGGTTAATGATAAAGATGGCACTTTGGTAGTAGGCAGCAATCAATGGGGCAACGAAATCTGTCCTCAAATTGCGAAAAAGGAACTTAGAATTTGTGCCACTGCTTATTATTATCTATCGAAGCTAGCTCAGGAAAAGAAAGAACCAGCAGTAGGAGAGTGTGATATTGGTTTTACTAAAATCTTGGTGCCTATCTTTTATAAAGGGGAATTTTTGGGTTCTGCTGGGGCATGTGGACTTTTAACAGAAGATGCTGAAGTAGATACTTTTTATATAGCCGAAGCACTTGGCTTAGATGAGGAAGAAGTAGAAAAGCGGATGGTTGGAATAAAACGGGTTTCTCAGAAAGAAGTAGAAGCAGTTTTAGCATATGTAAAAAAACGTTTGGACGAAATCTTGCAAAGTTAAGAATTGCTCATGATGTAAGATTTTTCTAGTCTCGTTGATACCTTTCAACAACAGGGGTTGTCGTATTTGGGAAAGACTCTCATTGACCCTGTTTTAGCTTTATGTTAAAAATTTTTTAATGGTTGGTTATTTTCGGGTTCAAAACAAACTGGGGTTACATGCACGTCCTGCAGCTAAACTAGCTAATCTGGCTAGGAGTTTAAATGCAGAAATAAGCATAATTAAAAATAATAAAAAGGCAGATGCTAAAAGTATCATTGATTTATTAGCTTTATCTTGTCAATTTAATGATGAATTAAAAGTAGAAATAACCGGAAAAGAAGCCCACAAGGCCTTCTGGCTTTTATCTCAATTGTTTGAAACCGAAATAGGAGAAATGATTGATGGAAAAAAGATTTAAGGGCATAGGGGTATCTCCTGGTGTGGCTATTGGTCAGGCACTGATTTTAGAAAGTAAAAAACCCTGTTTCATTTATCAGTTTTTGTTGAATACCTCAGAGGTAAAAAAAGAAATAGAGCATTTTAAAAAGGCAGTAGAAAGTGTCAAAAGGGAATTCAAACAGTTAGCAAAAAGTTTAAAGAAAGAGACCACATTTAAAGAAGCAAGGCAGATTCTAGAGATATATATCAGTATTCTTTCTGACCCTATGTTATATAAGGCCACAATAAAACGGATAAAAGAAGAAAAGATCAATGCAGAGTGGGCCTTGTTGAAATCTTTAGAAGAGATTGAGAATGTCTTTGGGATGATAAAAGAAGATTATCTTAAACAAAGAATTCAAGATGTCCATTATGTAGTGAATAGAATCTTAGCTATTTTACAGCCTAGGTTCCCTTCAGCTAAACAATCCTTTCCAGAAAGCGTGATTATTGGTCATGATTTGTCCCCAGTGGAGGCCATAAAATTATCTTCTAAAACAGCTATAGCCTTTGTCACAGAGACAGGTAGTTTGACTTCTCATATAGCTATCGTCACCCAAGCCTTAAAGCTACCTGCTGTAGTAGGGGTGAAAGAAATAACCAATTTTATAAAACCAGCAGAGATGGTAATTGTAGATGGTTTCCAAGGAGAAGTGATTATAAATCCTCTTGCTGAAACTCTACAATATTACCAAGAAAGACGGAAAGAATACAAGCAATATTGTGATAAAATTGAACATTATGCCTTACTTCCTGCTAGGACCCTAGAAGGTCACACCTTAAAAGTAATGGCCAATGTAGAATTATTTGAAGAAATTCCCTCTGTATTAAAAATGGGTGCTGATGGAATTGGCCTTTTTAGGACGGAATTTTTCTATCTTCAACAAAAACGTCTACCTGAAGAAGAATTACTTTATGAATATTTTTCAAAGGTAGTCAAGGCAATAAAGCCTTATCCTGTAACCTTTCGCACTTTAGACATGGGAGGAGATAAACTTAGCTCAGCTCTGAAGTTTGAGAAGGAATTAAACCCTGCCCTAGGATTAAGAGCTATTCGTTTTTGCTTGAAACAAAAAAATATTTTCCGAACACAATTACGGGCTATTTTAAGGGCTAGTGCTCATGGAGATATTCGCATTTTGTTTCCTTTAATTTCTAGTTTAGAAGAAATAAAGGAAGCAAAAGAACTTTTAGAACAGGTAAAAGCTGAATTAGAAGAAGAAAGAGTTCCATATAAAACATCTATTCCCGTAGGCATTATGGTAGAAGTACCTTCAGCGGTAACTCTTATTAATTTTTTGATTAGAGAAATAGATTTTCTAAGTATTGGCACCAATGACCTTATTCAATATACATTAGCTATAGACAGAAGTAACGAGCAAGTAGCGTATCTTTATGAACCTCTTCATCCTGCTGTGTTAAAAATGATTAAAGAAATTGTAGATGTTGCTCATCAGGCCAAGGTCCCAGTAAATGTGTGTGGAGAGATGGCAGGAAATCCCATTTATATCCCAGTATTGGTAGGACTTGGGGTGGATGAGATTAGCCTGAATGCTCAAAATATCCCCTTGATTAAAAAAGTTCTCTGCTCTATTTCTTTTAAAGAAGCTCAAAACTTAGCAAAAAAATTAGTTACCTTTGGTAGTATCTCAGAAGTAAGAGAATGTTACTTTAATACCATTGGCAAATGGATAGAGAGGATAGAAGAATTTACAACAGAAAAGGCTAGCCTTACAAATGGAACCCGACTATAAAAAGGTTATTTGCACTAATAAAAAAGCTTATTATAACTATAACATTGAACAAACTTATGAAGCAGGTTTAGTATTAAAAGGCACAGAAGTTAAATCTTTACGACTAGGGAAGGTAAGTCTGAGTGATAGCTACGCAGAAATAAAAGATAACCAGCTTTATTTAATTAACTGCCATATATCTCATTATCCTTTTGCCACCCATGACCAACATGAGCCTCTTCGACCCAAAAAGCTGTTATTACATAAAAGAGAAATCAAACGCTTAATTGGAAAATTGAAACAGAGGGGGCTGACTCTTATTCCTTTGCGGATTTATTTTTATAAAGGAAAAGCAAAAGTAGAATTGGGGCTGGCTAAAGGTAAAAGGAAGATCGATAAAAGAGAAGAGATAAAAAAACGAGATGAAGAAAGACTCATGGAAAAAAGATATAAAATCAAATGAAAGGAAAAAGGGTTGACGGTAGGAACGAGCAGAGGTGCTAAAATAAAGTTGGGGAATGAGAAGCTTAATTTATTTAGCTTTGAGTTTTTCATTTTGGGAGGAATAAGCCTAAAGTCAAAATAAGTGGTTTTTCAGGTAGTATTGACCATAAAGTGATTATTTGGTATAAACATTAATATGATTGATGCAGATAAAAGGCGTTTCTTCAGAAAGGAAACTTCAAATGTAGTATTTTATAAGGGAAGTGGGATAAAAGGTATAGGTAGAATTCGTAATTTGAGCTCTAAAGGAGCCTTGATAGAAACAGACAAAAGGCCTCCATCTCCATCTTCTCATCTAGAATTAGCCATCGGAGTGGAAACGTTTTATGGGTTAACTGCAAAAGTGGTTTGGGTAAAAAAAGCAACTATAGACAAATGGTATTTTGGGGTTGAGTTTGACAATATTCAGGAATTTCCTGCTTTAAATATCAGGTAAACTTTTTTACAAGTGAAGCAATTGAAAAATTTCCTCTCAACAGAGATACGAAGCATCTGAAATATTTCTTCCTAGGACAATCCTCAACTAGCTAAATATAACACAAAAAATAAGTCAGGCGAATAAGAAATATTGGAGGTAAATGGCTATTACAGATATGAACATTTTAGAAAAATTTTTCTAATATTACTACCGCTACCGCGTAATCCCTATCATGCGTTAGGGAGACAAAGCAGTTTTTTATCCCTATTTCATTACATATTTCTTGGGCTCGACCATAAAGGTTAAGCACCGGTTGTCCTGTATTTAAATTGACTACTTCCACATCTTTCCATTTCAATCCCTGCCGCCAGCCCAATCCTAGTGCCTTAGCAAAGGCCTCCTTGGCTCCGATACGGGCTGCCAGTTCATATTGAAATAATTTTTTAGAAAAACTATATTTTATTTCTCTCTCCGTAAAAATGCGTTGTCTAAAACGTTCTCCCCAGCGCTCCAAAAGCTTCATCACCCTAGGAATATAAACCAAATCCACTCCTATACCGTAAATCATTTCAAATCCTTTTTAATAACTCTTTTTCATGAAAGGAAATAATATCTTTTAAAGAAATCATTCCTAGCACTTTTTTAGGATTCTTTTCATCTACTACAGGCAATTGGGAAATACCCAATGACCCCAATTTGTGTCGGGCAGTCAATAAATTATCATTGGCAGTAACTGAAACCACCTTTTTGGTAGCAATATCCTTAGCCTTTATCTCTCCTCTTTCCTTTCTCTTTAAGAAAACTTCTCTCACATCATGGAAAGAAAGAATGCCAGTTAGTTCTCCATGAGCATTTGTCACTATAAGATAAGAATGGTGGCTTTTGCCTAAAGTCTCAATAATTTCATCGATGGTAGCTGTCTCTGAAACGGTATCAAAGTCGGTTTTCATAATATCCTTCACCTGAAAAGACTCCAATATGGTTTGTTCCCAACCTCTCTTTAGAGATAACCCTTTGCGTCTGAGCTTAAGGGTATAAATAGAGCCATCTTTTAAAAAGGTAGTAATAAAAGTGCTAATGATACAAGAAACCATAAGGGGTAAAATAATTAGATAATTGCCAGTTAATTCAAAGATAATCAAAATGGCAGTAATAGGGCCGTGGGTGGCAGCCCCTACCAGGGCTCCCATTCCTACCAAGGCATAAGCACCAGAACCAGCAGTAGTTTGAGGGAAAAGAGTATGCACCAAATAACCAAAGGTTCCACCTGTCATGGCTCCAATAAAAAGAGAAGGAGCAAAAACACCCCCTGATTCTCCTGAACCTAAGGTAATAGAAGTGGCAATGATTTTAATAAAGATGAGAAGAAAAAGCAGTTTCAAAGCCAAATCCCCTTCAAGGGCTAGATTGACCGTGCCATATCCAACTCCAAAGACATGAGGGAAAAAGATAAGAATTAATCCCATAAAAAGTCCGCCAAACAGGGGTTTTATATATCCAGGCAAAGGTAAGTTATCAAAAAAATCTTCACTTTTATATAAAACCTCAATAAATAAGAGGGCAACCAAACCACATAAGATACCTAAAATGGCATAAAAAATAAATTCACTAGCATGTAAAAGCTGGTAAGAAGGCACTTCTAAGGCAGGGAAATTGCCATAATAATGACGAGAAATAGTAGTAGCTGTGACCGAAGCCAAAATAATGGGGCTGAACTTTTCCAAACGAAAGTCATTCAGTAATATTTCTACTGCAAATAGGACACCACCGATAGGCGCATTAAAAGTAGCAGCAATACCAGCCGCAGCACCACATCCCACCAAAGTGCGTAATCTTTCTTGGGGGGCCTTGAGTAATTGCCCAATGGTAGAACCAGCAGCAGAACCAATCATGACGATGGGACCTTCCCTCCCAACCGAACCACCTGAGCCAATACAAATGGCCGAGATAAGCATTTGCATGAAGGTCAAGCGGGGTCTTATTCGCCCACTTCTTAAAAGCAATGCCTCCATAATCTCTGGCACACCATGGCCCTTTGTTTCTTTGGCTGCAAAGTAAACAAGTGGGCCAGCTATTAGTCCTCCAAGGGCAGGAATAAGGATTTTCAAATATAAAGGAACAGTGTGACAAAAAGTAATAAAATCATTGGTATTTTGATAAAAGAGATTTTGAAAAAATTTTATAAAAAACCGAAATAAAATGGCGCCTAATCCCCCAATTATTCCAATAAAGATGGCCAAAAGGGAGTCAATTAGACGTCCACTCCATCTTTTTTCAAGAAACCATTTTTTCATAAGGTTCATCTGAACTAAACCAGGTGAAGTTTTTGTTAACTCAAATATGTGTTTAAAATTTTTTACTTTCTGATGATAAAGGTAAGCGGAGCGTCACTATCGTCCCTTTGCCTACTTCACTCTCTATACAGATCTCACCTTGATTCACATTAATAAGTTTATAACAGATAGAAAGACCCAAACCGGTGCCTCCTTTTTTGGTGCTAAAGAAGGGTTCAAAGATTTTATCTAAAGAATCCTTAGGAATGCCACACCCAGTATCTTTAATGTTAACCACCACTTGTTTGTTTTTGCAGGTCTCAATAGTAAGCTGTCCTCCTTCAGGCATACTCTCTATGGCGTTTTTCACCACATTGAGCAAGACTTGCTCTATTTGGTCCTTATCTGCATAAACAGACAAAGGAATAGTAGCTAACTGAGTTTTTAAATTAATCTTTCGGCCCACTAATTCAGATTCCACCATGGTTATTATCTTTTCAACTATCTCATTTATATTAAATACTTCCTTTTGGGGCATTGCCTCTTTAGCAAATTGACCAATGTCTTTTAAAAAGGCATCTAGGCGTTTGACCTCATTTACAATAATCTCCAGTTTTTTTCTTGCATCTTGCTCTTTGAGTGAACGAAGCAATTGAGTAGAGAAACCACCAATGGCTATTAGAGGATTTTTGATTTCATGAGTTATATAAGCCACCGCTCTACCCATAGCTGCCAAGCGCTCTGAGCGGAGTAATGCCTGGTGTGCTCTTTTAATTTCTTGAGTCTTTTGGGCTACTTCTTTTTCTAATTGGCGAGTATACTGTCCTCTTTGGTAAAAAGCATATAGCATAGTGACTAAAATGACTAAAAAGGTCGTTAAACTCAACCCCCATTGATATACCAAGGCATCATGAACAACACTTTTGACCTCATCTATAGGAGCCACTACCGCTACTCCCCAGAATTTATCTTTATCTTTTCTGCCTCCATAATATGCTGGTGTATAGGCAACCAATTTCTTAATTACACCCTTTCTCTTTCTATGCCAGCCAGAAATATACCAGCTTGTTCCTTCCTTACCAGTCAAAAGGAGTTGTTTTTGGATCTTATTAATCCTAGTGAAAGAAATAACCGGATTTTGCTTAGCTCGAACTGCAAAGGCATCTTTTCCAACAAAGTTTTTTTCATAATGAGCCAGAAAATAACCATCTTTATTTATAATCCAGGCATAACCCGTTTTCCCTGAACGAATATCATAAGTAGCATCTCTACAAATTTTTAATACATCAATAGTCCATACAACCACAGTTTGACCATTACTATATACTACATCTACTACCCAGGCAGGCGGAATGGAATTAGGGTCTAAAAGATAGGTTTTACTGATATACTTTTTTTGTCCTTTTTTAACCAAAGAGAGATAAATACCTTCTCGTTCACTAATTCCAACCTCTGTATATACTCCTGAAGAAGTAATAATCTTTTTTGGGCCAGAGGGTCCAATTATGGTAACCTTTATCACTGGTAAATCCCGAATTTCTGGATGACTAGATAGAGGACTAAGGAATAGGGCTTCTTTCTTGAACTGAGTTATTAACGCCAAATACCTTTGGAGAAAGGTAAAATTATTTTCAATCTGCCTGGCAATGCTCCTGGCAATAGCTAATTGCTGTTGATTAAATTCATAAATGGCAATGTCTTCATATTCAAATTTGCCTTTTATACTGAAAAAGACTGAGAGAAAAACAAGAAACAGGGCAATTATTACCCACCATATATATTTAAGATTCAAAGGGAATTTAATTTTCATCTCCCTTTAAAATTTCAACCATCTCTCTCACTGCCCGTTCAAAACCTACTAATACTGCCCTAGCCACAATACTATGCCCAATACTAAATTCATAAATTTCCTTTACCTTGACTAGGGGCTTTATATTTACATAATTAAGTCCATGACCTGCTTTTACCACTAGATCCATGTCATGGGCATATTTTATTCCATATAACAAACGCTTTAATTCTTCTTTTTGTGCATCTCCCCTTGCATCACAATATCGCCCCGTGTGAAGCTCTATCATATCTGCTCCAACTCTGTTAGATGCCTCTATTTGGGCAGGTTCAGGGTCAATAAAAAGACTGACTTTAATACCCTCTGTCTGGAGTTGTTTCACAACCTGGGCAATTTTTTCTTTTTGAGTAACTACATCCAATCCACCTTCTGTTGTCAACTCTTCCCTTTTTTCAGGTACTAAAGTGGCCATATCAGGCTTAATATCTATAGCAATTTTGACCATTTCTTCGGTCGCAGCCATTTCTAAGTTTAAACTTGTTTTTACAGTTTGGCGCAGGATGTAAACATCCCTCTCTTTGATATGTCTTCTATCCTCCCGTAGGTGCACAACAATCCCCTCTGCCCCAGCTAGTTCTGCCAAAGCAGCTGCAGTTACTGGGTCAGGTTCGTTTATTTTTCTTGCCTCCCTAATGGTAGCTACATGGTCAACATTAACTGCCAACTTTGCCATTTTGCTCCTCCTCCCAGTAGGGTTGGTGTTTTAATACACGCCATAACTGGCGCATTTTTCTTTCATGTTCAGGATTATCAGAATAGCACCCTAAAAGATTCAATAAACCATGAATAAGATAAAAATCTATCATTTCTTCTAAACTAAAACCACATTCTACTGCTTCCCTTTGAGCTGTTTCTAAGGAGATAACAATATCTCCCAATAAATCAGGATTAATCCCTTGAAGATTTCCTTCATGCATACCAAAAGAAAGCACATTAGTGGGGACATTTTTATGACGATATTGTTGATTAAGGCGCTTCATCTCTTCATCATTTACCAAAACAATACTTAATTCAGTGTTTACCAGACCTAATGTGGTGAGAAGTAACTTCGCCTTTTGAGCTATGTTCTTTGTAAGTATGGGATGTGACAAAGAACATTTTATTCTTACTTTCATGTCCGTTCCCCTTTTTTGCAGGAGATTCTGGATACTCAATTCTAGGATGGAAGATACTAATAAGAACTTTACTAAATCTTTCAGCAATTTTATGCATGTCTTTGAGAGTAAGCTCACATCCGTCTAATTGCCCATCTAAAAACACATCTGAAATGACCTTTTGCACTGTGCTCTTAATCCGAGAAGGAACAGGATTAGTAAGAGAACGGCAGGCAGCCTCCACCCCATCTGCCAACATAACTAACCCTGCTTCTTTTGTTTGGGGTTTGGGGCCAGGATAGCGGAAATCCTCTTCCTTTACATCCCGATTTTGTTCTTTGGCCCTTTGATAAAAGTAAGTAATCAACCTAGTACCATGATGCTGCTTAATAATATCAATAATTTCTGGCCCTAAATGATACTGTTTCGCTAATTCTACTCCTTCTTTGACATGAGAGATAATAATGAGGGCACTCATAGAAGGTGTCAATTTATCGTGTTTATTTTCTATCCCAATTTGATTCTCTACAAAATAAAGAGGTTTTTTCATCTTACCAATATCATGATAATAAGCAGCTACCTTTGCCAACAGAGAATTTGCCCCAATTTCTTCAGCTGCTGCTTCTGCCATCTGACTGGCAATTACACTATGAAGATAAGTCCCTGGAGCTTTAACCATAAGTTCTTTCAAAAGGGGCTGGTCAAGACTGGCCAATTCCAAAAGCCGAATTTCACTAGTATAGCCAAAAATAATTTCTATTATAGGTGTTAATCCTAAAACAATAATGCCTGTAGTTACACCCCCCAGACCAGCAAAAACAAAACTCGCTCCTATCTGCCACACGTTTAAGGGGTTTTCTAGAGCCAAGATACCAAAGGTCAATGCCATCTGAATTAGACCTAATTCTACACCCACTTTTATAAGTTTACTCCGATGCCGACAAGGTCTTAATCTAAAAGCTACCCACCAGCTGCCTACTAAAAAATATAAGAAAAATACAGGAGAATTCAACATAAGACCCATCAAGGCAGCCATTAAACTGCCAAGGACAATTCCTATTTTGGGTTCAGTAAATAAAACTATCAATAAAGTCGCCCCCACTGGAGGTAAGGCATAAATGAAGAATTGAGAGGAAAGAGAAGAAATCCTTTGGGAAAGTAGGTTTCCTATTTCCAAGGCAATACGGCTTAAAATAAGAAATAACAAAATATTACTTAACCAGAAAAATAAATCGGATTTTTTTTCTAGAAAATCCTTTTTAATGTTTTTCAATACTATTTTATTGGTCCAAAGAAGGACAAAAATAAGGGCAGTTATACCCACAAATAAAAGCCGTGATTGTTTTTGAGAAATGGTCTTTTGTTGTGCTTGAATCTTGAGAAGTTGCTTCTGATCAATTTTTTCCCCTTCCCGAACAATCATCTCTCCCTTTTTTACTTGATAAAATACAGGTTTTACTGCCTTAGCTGCATTTTGTTTCCTGATTTCAGTTTCTGCGGCGCTATAATAAATATTAGGTTGAATAAGATTGAGGGCAACTTTAACAATAGTATTTGTTGTTTCTTTTCCAACTTCGCGGTAGAAATCATAACTTCTCAAATTTATTTCATGTTTTGCTTCCCTTAATCCAAGAAGTTTTTCTGGATTATAAATCTTTTCTTCTCTTTTAGAGGAGGTAAAAACAAGCGCAATTCCATACTTGGTATTTGGCAATGCCATTTTGTTTTTAACAATACCCCGTAAATATAAAGGTTCTAATAATTCTAAAAGTATTTCTTCCAGAACAGGAGAAAAATTTTTTTGTTTTAGGGTTTTAAACTCCTTTAAAGTCAAATTTATACCTAAAATGGACTCAAATCTTTTCTTCATTTCTCCATCTGTTATGATTTTAAAAGAGCTCCTCTTTTTCTCTACTGTTTGAACAGCATTTTTAGCCAATTTTTTTATCCTGTTTTCTTCCATAATTTCACGCATATTTTTAAAGGCCATGTGAATTTTTGTTTTTAATCCAGGCCATAGTTTTTCATCAAATTTATATACAGGGGCGATTTTCTCTCGTGCTTGTTGGCGATATTTCTCGGTGGTAAGGCTGTCTTCTACTAAAAAATCATGCTTGGCTCTAATATCAGTTTGGGCTATATCTCCCAAATGATAAGATTTTAGAGGAAGTATTAAATGAGGATAAAGGATAAAGGCAATACATAAACTGGAGAGGAAAAAACATCCCAAAGAAAAAAGCAACTTAGGAGGTTTCAACCAAGAGAATAAGTCTTTTTTATAAAAAGAAAAAAGCTTTTTGAATCGGCCGTCCTTTTTTTTCATTTATTTTCTAGATACTTTTTAATTTCTCTTTTTCTACCTTTTCATAGGCACGAATAATCTCTTTTACCAACCTATGCCTGATAACATCTGTTTCATTAAAATAAACAAATTTAATTCCTCTAATATGTTTTAAAATCTCCCTTGTTTCTATTAGTCCCGAGGTAACACCCGCAGGTAAATCTACTTGAGTAATATCACCTGTAACCACTGCCTTGGAATTATATCCCAACCTAGTAAGAAACATCTTCATCTGTTCTGAAGTAGTATTTTGGGCCTCATCTAAAATGACAAAGGCATCATTTAAAGTTCTTCCACGCATAAACGCTAAAGGAGCAACCTCAATCACACCTTTTTGCAGAAATTTCGCGGCGCGATCAAAATCAAGCATGTCGTGTAAAGCATCATAAAGGGGTCTGAGATAAGGATTAACCTTTTCATACATATCCCCTGGGAGGAAACCTAACTTTTCTCCTGCCTCAACTGCTGGCCGGACTAGAATAATACGGATGACATCTCCCCGCATAAGGCTAGAAAGTGCCATGGCCATAGCAAGATAGGTTTTACCTGTCCCCGCAGGACCAATACCAAATACAATGTCATAATGCCTGATGGCCTCAATATACTCCTTTTGTGTTTTAGTCTTAGGAGTAATAACTCTTTTTTTAGAAACAATATAGATGGTATCTAAAAAAATGTCTTTCAAATTAATATGGGCATCACTCTGGAGTAACCTGATACCATATTCTATATCGCTAGGATAAACAGGGTATCCCTGACGTATCAAATCATAAAATTGACTCAAAAGATTATCTACCAAATCTACATCTAATCTATCTCCTTCTATTATCAGTTGATTACCACGTAAATTGAGTTTAACCTGTATATTTTGTTCAATAGCTGAAATATGGGCATTACTTAGTAATCTGCGCATAATATTAATGTCTTCAAATACCCGCTTAACCATATACTTTTCTTCTGCCTTTACTGCTAATCCCAATTTTTGAACCTCTTTAATAAAATTAAAGGGTTTTTATAAAGCCTTGATATTCTATACCATATAAAGCAAAGGAGTGCAATTGTCCCAAATCGGGCAGTGTAAAATAAAAAGTGTGTGATAACATAAGGAAATAGGGTATATCCTCCAGGGAAAAATTATTGAAGGAAGAAAGATTGAGACCTATTGGAGTATTTAGCAATCAGCCTAGTTGTGAAAGGAGTAACTTTAAAAGAAAATCCACAAACCTATCAGCCCCCGCCGCTCGCTCCGTTTTTTTCTTTCAATACTCAACCTCAAAAATCAATCGCTGATTTTGGCAAAACTCCTATTTAAATCTTTCTCAATTTGATAGGGTTTAAAAAGGAAAGCAAAAAGTGCACATTATTTCCGCTTCTTGCCACATTCCTAGCAAGTTTTCTTTAGGCTGTGTTTGCAATTCTAATGGATAATTCAATGGTTTAATACTCAGACCAAGCTTACTCGCTTCGCGGTAGAAAAAAAGCTGGACTGTGGTTGAAATGCCAGTAGGAGCAACATCTTGGGGAAGTCCAAACCAAGCCCTGGGCCACATGGAATAATTTTTTTTATATTTAACAATAATATCAGGTTCTTTATCTCTTTTAAATGCAATTCCATTTCTTAAGCAGGGTGCATAGTTTTTAAATGATTGGTTGGAATAATAAGCAAGCTGATATTTCCCCTCAGGTTTGAAACCCAGATCCATGAGGATATAATTAAATCTAATTTCTGATAATTTATAATTAATTCTGTTATATGCTACACCTTCAAAATCTTTATAAAAGGCAATGTTTCTCCTTTCTGTAAGCATTTTTCTATCTTTGGCTTCCACTTTCCAAACTAATATAAAAGTTGAAATTAAAAAAATTAAAAAAGGTATAATATTCCTTTTCATTTTATAAATTATGGCATGCAACTTTTGTGCCTAAACCAAAGAGAAAAATTTAACTTAAGCTTAATAAATATCCCTCATAGTATTTTATAAACTTACCTGCCACTAAACAAGAAGCACCAAGCTCTATCTCCATTCCTCTCATTGTAGTTAAAATTACACAATGCTGAGGCAAAAATCACACCTTTTTGAAACTACTTTTTTGAATCTTTGCCCATCTATCCCGGAGTGTTACTGTACGGTTAAAAATCAGTCTGTTTTCAGAAGAATCTTTATCCACACAAAAATAGCCTATGCGCTCAAACTGATATCGTTCACCTGGTTTAGCTTTGGCAAGAGAAGGTTCTATCTTGCAAGAATATAATACTTTTAAAGAATTGGGGTTTAAATTTGATTTAAAATCCTCTCCTTCTTCCACATCCAGGGGGTCAGGCTTTATAAATAGGTTATCATAAAGACGAACTTCCGCATTTATAGCATGTCTCACAGACACCCAGTGCAGTGTAGATTTTACTTTTCTACCATCTGGGGCATTTCCCCCTCTAGTAGCAGGGTCATAAGTGCAATGCAATTCCTTAATTTCACCTGTTTTCTCATCTTTCACCACATCAACACATTTTATGAAATAAGCATACCTTAATCTTACTTCTCTGCCAGGCGCAAGGCGGAAAAATTTTTTGGGTGGATTTTCCATAAAGTCTTCTTTTTCAATATAAATTTCTTTGGTAAAGGGCACTTTACGTGTACCCATGGTAAGGTCCTCTGGATTATTAATGGCCTCCAACTCTTCACATTGCTCTTCAGGATAATTATCAATAATCACCTTAAGTGGATTTAGCACTGCCATTACTCGCGGGCACTGTTTGTTAAGAACCTCTCTTACACAATGTTCAAGCAAAGCGAAATCCACTATACTCTCGCTTTTTGATATACCAATTCTAGTGCAAAAATTGCGTATGGCTTCAGGCGGATAACCCCTTCTCCTCATGCCTCGTATAGTAGGCATTCTCGGGTCATCCCATCCTGATACATATTTACCTTGCACAAGTTCTATCAATTTACGTTTACTTAAAACAGTATAAGTCAAATTTAAACGCGCAAATTCATACTGCCTGGGACGATGGACATTATCCAACTGCTCAAGAAACCAATCATATAAAGGCCGGTGGTCTTCAAATTCCAGAGAACATAATGAATGGGTAATACCCTCAATGGAATCTTCTAGACAATGTGCCCAATCATAGGTAGGATATATATTCCACTTGTTTCCCTGACGATAATGGGGTTTTTTAATAATTCTATACATTACTGGATCTCGCATATTCAAGTTGGGTGAAGACATATCAATCTTGGCACGCAAGACCCGTGAGCCCTCTTCAAATTCTCCTGCCTTCATGCGTTTAAAGAGATCAAGGTTTTCCTCTACTGAACGGTTACGATATGGGCTTTCTTTTCCAGGCTCTGTAAGTGTGCCTCTATATTCACGGATTTGTTCTGGTGTCAAATCACATACATAAGCCTTGCCTTTTTTAATAAGTTGAATAGCAAATTCATACATTTTTTCAAAATAATCAGAGGCATAGTATAGATGCTTACCCCAATCAAAACCTAGCCATTTTACATCTTCTTTTATGGCTTCAACATATTCTTCTTCCTCTTTATATGGGTTGGTATCATCAAATCTCAGATGACATCTACCACCAAACTCTTGGGCCAATCCAAAATTTATACAGATGGCTTTGGCATGGCCTATATGCAAATACCCGTTAGGTTCAGGTGGGAATCTGGTTATAACAGTGTTACATTTTCCGCTTTTAAGATCATTTTCAATAATGGTTTTTATAAAACTGGGTGGTAGGATAATTCCTTTTTTATCTTCCATTTTTGTCCTTATTGCCTGTTTTTTGATTCTCTAGCATTCATTTTATACATTTTTATATTTGATTCAAGTCAGGTCTTCCATATGAAAATCCCAAAAAATATAAGGCCTTGAAGAAATAAATTTCTCTTTAACTATAACTTTTGTTTGGTAAACATGTTCAATGATTTCAGCAGTTAAAATCTCCTGCGGAGTCCCCATTTTATACAAATAGCCATTGTTTAATAAAATTAACTCATTACAATATTGACTGGCCAAATTAAGGTCATGTAATACAATAATGACTGTTAGTTTAAATGAATTATTTAGATTTTTTATAAGGTCTAAAATCTTTATTTGATGAGCGATATCTAAGTGAGCAGTAGGTTCATCTAAAAGGAGCAATTTTGGTTCTTGAGCAAGCGCCCTAGCTAAATAAACAAGTTGTCTTTCACCCCCGCTTAATTCAGGAATAAATCTGGCCTTAATGTTCAAGGTATGGGTTAAGGCCATAGCCTTTTTAGCTACGGCCTTATCATATTTTGTATCTAAAAATTGAAATACCTTGTGATAGGGAATTCTTCCTAAAAGCACAAATTCTTCCACAGTCATATCAACTTCATAAGATAATGGAGCCTGTGGGACGAATGCCATTTTTTGGGCCAGTTCCCTAAACCCCATCTGCCAGATATCTCTCCCCTCAAATAGAATTTTGCCTTTTTGAGGCTTAATTATCTTGGTAATAGCCCTAAGCAAAGTAGTCTTTCCTGACCCATTAGGGCCTATTATCCCCAGGAGTGCATGTTTTTTTAGCTTAAAATTGATATTTTTTAAGATAAATCTTTTGTTATATCCACAAGTTAATCCTTTTACCTCAAGCATATTTCTTTTTGGTTAGGGCATAAATAAAGAGCCCTCCTCCCACTATTCCTGTAATTACTCCTACTGGTAACTCCAGAGGAGAAATAATTATCCTGGCCAATGTGTCACAGAGGATTAAAAAACTTGCACCACAAAGAAAGGCACTGATAAGTAAGATACGATGGTCAATTCCCACCATCATCCGGACGAAATGAGGGACAAATAGACCCACGAAACCAATAATCCCTGCAATTGAGACACTAAAGCCCGTAAGCATTGATGCTACGACAAAAAGAAACTTTTTGGTCCTTTCTACATTTATACCTAAATGGAGGGCTTCTTCTTCTCCTAAAGAAAGGGCATTTAGGTCAAAACAAAAAAGATAAGAGATACCCAATCCCAAAAAAGATACTAGAAGCATTAATTTTAAAAGTAATGAATTAGATTCTTCTAAAGACCCCATAATCCAGAATACAATCCTATGAAGGCCTTCTGTATGAGATACAGCCATAATGAGCATAATAAGTGAAGATGAGATGAAGCTTATCATCACACCTGTAAGTAATAACCCCTGTATTTTTAACACTCCCTTTTTGACACTTAAGACATAGAGTATTAAAATAACCGCAATTGAACCTAAAATTCCTGAAGTTGGTAGAGACAAAAGGCCAAATCTTTGATTTAGCTTAAGGGCGATGTTTAAAGATACAAATAAGGCAGCCCCTCCAGATATACCCAATGTATAAGGCTCAACCAATGGATTCCGAAACATAGCTTGTAAGATAACACCGGCAATACTCAATGCCCCTCCAATAGCAAAAGCTAGTAGTATGCGGGGTAGACGAATATCAAAAAGGATAGTATGTGTTATTGTTTGCTTTCCATTTAAAATGGTAGAAATGATCTTCCTGAAAGTAATATGACTGGTGCCTACAGAAAAAGAAACTACACTTACTACTAAAAGCATTATACTAAAGAGTAAAATAAAAAGAAACCAAGGGATGCGTTTTTTATCCATCTTTTATTTCAGGGTGAATAAGTTTTACTATCTCCTTTAATGCCTCTATAAAGCTTAAAGGAGTGGCATTACAAACCTTCTCAGAATCAATAAAATAAATCCTTTTTCTTTTCACTGCCTCAACTACCTTATAACTTTCCCACTGCCTTTTCTCTCTTTCTCCAGCAATTCCCATAGTTACAATAATAATTACATCAGGATTGTCTTCAATTACCCTCTCTCGACTATAGAGGCCGGTCTTAGAAGAGGCGATGTTTATCCCACCTGCCAGTTCAATTAAGTCATTAATAAATAAGTCTTTTGTAGCAGTAAAAAGGGGTCTTGCCCCTATCTGGATAAAGACCCTCGGCCTTGGCAAATCTTTTATTCTTTTCTTTATGACTTCAATTTCCGTATTTGCCTGCTTTATTATTTCTTTTGCCTTTTGTTCTTTTCTTACTATCCTTGCCAATCTCAAAAATTGCTCACAGATTTCAGAAAAATTCCTTGGCGTTTTAAAGGTGATTACATTTACTCCCAAAGACCTCAATTTCTCTATATCTCTTTGATTGGTGAGGGAGGTAGCCAGAACCAAATCTGGTTTAAGGCTCAAGATCTTTTCTACATTTACCTCTATTACATTCCCTACCTTTTCCTTAGGGCATTTACAATATGTAGTACAGCCTATAATTTTTCCCTCAGCCCCTAAAAGATAGAGTTCTTCTGTTAGGGATGGCCCTAATGAAATTATCCTGTTAGGGGCATCTTGAGAGAAAACTGTAGTATTAAAGCATAAAACTAAAAGTATTAAGAAAAATAATTTTGACTTTCTCATCTCTTTTCCCTCATTTTACTTCAATAAAATAGCTCAAGATATCTAAAAACAGGTTTTTACCTTGATTAACTATCTTTGTCTCTAGTATTTTTATCCTCTTTTTAAAGATAGGGCCATCTGTAACAAATGTATGGTATTCACCATTTTCTCCACAAAGGTCAATTTCTTCTAAAGTCTTAAGCTCCTGCAAAAATTTCTTATCTATTTTCCTTCCCAGCCAGTTTTTATCAAAAGAGGTAGCCACTACAATGGCCTCAAAGCCCAGATTGATAAATTCTTTAAGGATATCCTCCCTTTCTCTACCCCATAAGGGTAAGATGGCCTTAATACCCATCTCTTTGCATACCCTTTCTACCCAAGCCCTATGCTGTTCCAAGTCAATATCTCCAAATATACCTGCCTCAATACCTTTCTCCTTTAACTCTAAAACGGCCCTTTTAAATCTCTTTTCATAGTCTTCCCAAGAAGACCTTATCTGCAATATAGGAATTCCCATGGCCTCTGACTGCACCCTTAAAAGCTCTACAGAAATTCCATGGGAGCGAGAGCGCCTGCCATCCTCTGAAATCATATTTAATAAATAGGAAACCTCTATATCTTTACTTTGCATTGCCTCATAACAGGAGAGGCAACTTTCTTTCCCTCCACTCCAAGAGATAAATGCCTTCATATTAGATTAAGAGATATGGCACTCCACCCACAAACCCAACAGTGCCTTGCCTCAGGTCTAATTCCTGCTCCACAGGCTGGGCAGGCCTTTTGGCCAAGTTTTGGTTTAGGAATTTTACCTATTATATTCCTATAAACTTCGTAGTAATAAAGGTGCTCTTTATTAATAAATTTTATTGGATAATTTCTCTTCTTATTCTCAAATTCCTCATCAGAGATCCTTGAGCTAATGCACTCTCTTAACTTAGTCATGCCCGAACCGTATTCTAATGGCCTTTTATCTTGCCAGATAATCTCTCTTGGTAAAGCATCTTCAAATGCCTTACGTAAAATCCATTTACCCCATATCTTCCCCTTCTCCCTTTTTATCTTTAGCCTTGGAGATATGCCTAAAGAAAATTCTATAAATTTCTTATCAAGATAAGGCTGAATTATCTCTATTCCAAAAAATCTACCTATTTCATTAGAACTAAACTGCATAGAATGGGAGATGTATTCAATATAATGGCTTAGATTGTTTATATCTTTCATAAAGCTATAGCCAGCAAAAAGTTCATCACTCCCATCTCCTGTGCCCATCTTTTTAATACCCATTTCTTTGGCGAATTTTAGACCAAAATAAACAACTATATCATTGGGTATAGCAGGATCAAAACTTTTAAGGATTTTTATTACTTCAGCAATGGCATCTATGGCCTCATTGGTAGTTATTCTTTTATGATAATGCTTAAGATTAAATTTCTTTGCACATAAGTTTGCATACTTTATATCCTCTCCGTATGACTCAAGGCTTATAGTAATTGCCTTTGCTTGAGAAGAAATAGCAGCCAGGATAGCAGAATCCAAACCTCCAGAAAAAAGCAACCCTTCAGCAGGATTTCTCTTTACTGCCTCAATCAGCCTCCTCTTTAGTTCAAAAATTATGCCCTTCATAAAATCTCTTTTAGAGTTTTTAAAAGATACAAATTTTCCTTATGAGAGCGCACAGCTATACGGATAAATTTATTGCCTAAAGTGCGGAAATTACTACAGTTCCTTAAAAGAATTCCCTTTTTAATAACTTCCTTCATTAAGATATTTGAGTTTATATTGCCCTTTTCTATCTTTATTAAAAGGAAATTTGTTACCGAAGGATAAGGTCTTAGTCCTTCAATTCTCTTTAATTCCTCAAACAAAAACTTCCTTTCCCTGCTTATAATTTTGTGCGTTTCTTTAATATATTCCCTATCATCCAAGACGGCCTCTGCGGTCAATTGGGCAAGGATATTTATCTCCCATGGGGGTTGAACCCTTTTTAGCCTTTTAACTGTCTTTGGATGGGAAATGAGATAGCCTATCCTTAGGCCGGGCAACGCAAAGAACTTTGTAAAGCTTCTAAGCACTATAATATTCTCATTCTTTGAGGCATGCCATACAAGTGTATAATCCATCTCATTGGGCAAGAAATCCATAAACGCCTCATCTATGACAACCAATTTTGCAGGCATTTTCTCTATGCTAGACTTTTCAACAACTATGTTTCCTGTAGGATTGTTAGGATTGCAAATAAAAATCATATCTGCTTTGGGAATAGAGGAATATCTGAGCCTAAATTCCTCATCTTCTTTAAGACTTAAAAATTTGACCTCGCTTCCTGAATTTTTGCTAGCCCTTTCATATTCTGAAAATGTAGGTTCAGGAATAAGGGCAGTTTTTGGCCTATAGGCAAATGTAATGAGATAGATAAGGTTAACAGAACCATTGCCTAAAAGGATGCTTTCCTCACTTATCCCCCAATATTGGGCAATTTTTCTAATCAGTGTCTCTGCCTTTGGGTCAGGATAATAGGAAATCTTATCGAGATTCTTTAAAATGACTTCCTTTGCCTTTTTGCTTAATCCTAATGGATTGATATTTGCGCTAAAATCTATTATTTCCCCTTTGTATTTCCTCCTTACCTCATAGATATTGCCACCATGCAAAAAGCCTAAATTATCCATATAAAAAATGCCCCCATACAGAGCATCAAGATAGAAGCGATAAAGCTTATGTTTAGCGCCTCATTGATAAGAAAGGGGTGTATTTCTCTTATCTTTTCTCCAATATAAGGTTTAAAGACCTCCTTACCTTCATAAAAGGAAGGTCCACCCATCTTTATGCCTAAGGCACCAGCCATAGCTGCCTCTGAAACACCACTATTTGGTGAAGGGTGTCTTCTGCCATCTCTAAGCAAAATCTTGAAAGAATTTTTGAAATCCTTACCAGCAATAAAAGAGGCCAATGAAATTAAGATACCTGATATGCGAGCAGGGATAAAATTAAAAAAATCATCCAATTTTGCAGAAAACCAGCCAAAATGGATATATTTTTCATTTTTATAGCCCACCATAGAGTCAAGCGTATTTACTGCCTTATAGACCATGGCCCAAACTGGCCCTCCCAATGTCAAATAAAAAAGTGGCGCTATAATGCCGTCATTGGTATTTTCAGCTATACTTTCTAAACTGGCTATTATTATCTCCTCTCTACTCAAATCCTTGGTGTCTCTTCCCACAATATGGGAGAGTCTTTTACGTGCCTTAGAAATATTATTCATTTCTATCTCCCTTAAAATTACCTTTGCCTTGACTCTCAAGTCCTTTGTGGAGATAGTGGTATAGCCTAAATAAATTGAGACAAAAACACCCAGCAGAGGATTAAGCCTCCTTGATAATTCTATAAGTAAATAGGCAATAATAAAGGTTGCCCCAGTTACCGAAAGGGATAATATCACCCCTTTTATTCGCTCTTTCCGCTTTCCACTCCCTCCCCTTAATCGATTATCCAATAGGCCTATTAGCCTCCCTATGCCCCTTACAGGGTGGGGGAACCCCTCAGGGTCTCCGAAGATTAAGTCAGCTAGGTAAGAAAAAATTAATATGTACATACCTTAAAGAGATTATAAAAAATAAAATGCTCACTTCTGCTATTTCACTTGTTGCCCCAATGGTATCCCCTGTCACCCCATCTATCTTCTTCTTTACATAGGTTATGAATACCCATATAGGCAATAAAGAAATAAAAAATAAGACAATTCCCTCTATCTTCAACAGGAATAAAAATGCAGCCAAAGTAAATAGGCTACTTATTAAAAATTCTTTTCTACTAGCATATTCTACAAAATACTTTGCCTTTCCTTCTTTCCTTGCATATTTAGATATATAACACACCAAGACCTGAACCCACCTGGAAAATAGGCACATTAAGATTAGCGACCTCCATAAAATTTCTTTGGGAATACTCAAAAATAAAGAAAGTTTTAAAAGCAAAATGCATACAAGCCCAATTGCCCCTATAGCCCCTATGTGGCTATCCCGCATAATATCTAATATCTCTTCTTTGCATCTTCCCCCATAAAGACCATCGCAGGTATCAGAAAATCCCTCTAGGTGTATCCCACCTGATATAACTATTGAAATTATTAGAATTAAGCTGCATTTTATTAAATTTGGCAAGAAATCAAGGACAAATAGGGCTAAGGCCAATACTATACCTATTAATGCCCCTACTATAGGAAAATAGAGAAGTGATTTACCAAATTCCTCTTCTTTTATAGATTTGATTTTCACAGGAAAAATAGTTAAAAATTGTAAAGCAATGAGGATTTTTTTCACCCCCTAATCCTTTCTGAAACAGAGGCATCCTTAAATGTAGCCATTTGAGTCAATATCTTTATACTTGCCTCCACTATGCCCATTGCCAAGGCAGCACCTGTGCCCTCTCCAAGACGCAAACCCAAATCCAAAATGGGCCTAAGTCCTATATATTTCAAAACAGCCTTGTGACCTGGTTCTGCTGAGCAGTGGGAGGCAATCATATAATCTTTTACCTTTGGTTCTAGACTATATGCCATTAGTGCGGCTGCACCACAGATAAACCCATCAATTATTACTGGGACACTTTTAGAAGCTGAGGCCAACACTATGCCACAAAGCCCACCTATTTCAAATCCGCCCACCTTAGAAAGGACATCTATAGGGTCATTAGAAACGGGCCTGTTTATATTAAGCGCCCTTTTAATTACCCCAATCTTATGAGAGAGGGTTTTATCATCTATGCCAGTTCCCCTTCCTGCAACCTCCTCTACTGGCCTACCTGTTATTGAAGCTACAATGGCGCTTGATGAAGTAGTATTACCAATGCCCATATCTCCTATCCCTACTATATCAATGCCCTTTTTAAACTCTTCCTCAAATACCTCTATACCGGCCCCTATAGACCTAATTGCCTCCTCTTTACTCATGGCAGGCCCTTTTGCCATATTTTTTGTTCCAAGCCCTATCTTCTTTACTTTTAACCTTTCACTTTTTACTTTTAACCTTTCTTTTACCCCCATATCTACAACAATCACCTTTGCACCAACATGCCTTGCCAAGACATTTATGGCTGCTCCTCCCTTTAGAAAATTATAGACCATCTGGGCAGTCACCTCTTGAGGAAAGGCACTGATTTTTTCTTCTACAACACCATGGTCTGCAGCCATAGTGAATATGACTTTATTCTTGAATTGAGGATTCTCATTTCTGGTAATGGCTACTATTTGTTTAGCAAGTTCTTCTAGTCTACCTAGACTTCCTTGTGGCTTTGTAAGGTTATCAAGTCTCCTTTGAGTCTTTTTAGCTAAACTATAATCTATCTCCTCAATGGCATTTATAACTCCCTTTATCTTCTCCATCTTATTTAATTTTCATCGGTATGCCTGCATGCATAAAAATGACCTCATCTGCCTTTTCTGCCATTATTTGATTGGCAAATCCTACTATATCTCGAAACTGTCTTGCCAACTGATTTTTAGGTATAATACCTTCTCCAACCTCATTAGAGACCAAAATTATGTGGCAATCTTCCTTCATGGCTAAAATAAAGGACAAAAGTGTCCTTATTCTCTCTTCTATCTCCTCGTCTTTTAATCTATCTATTAGAAGATTTGAGATATAAACCGTTAAGCAATCAATTAAGACCACTTCATATCCCTTTTTCAGTTTATTTAACAAGGAAGGGATATCTTTTCCCTCCTCAAATACCCTCCAATAAGAAGGCCTCAATTTTTTGTGTTTTTCTATCCTCTTTTCTGTCTCCTTATCTATCCAAATAGATGTAGCAATATAGGCTACCTGTTTACCCTCACACCTAGAATTTGGGTGGGGGGGTTTACTAAAACCTTTAGCTAATTCCACTGCATAACCACTTTTACCACTCCTTGCCCCTCCAAGGATAAATATAAATTTTCTTTCCATCTTTCTTTACCACTTAAGCTCTGCCCCCAAAAAGGCCATAAAGGGGAGCCCATTATAACCTTTTACCTCTTCATATTCCCTATCAAATAAGTTTTGGAAGCGGAGATTCAATGTCAAATAGGAGGTTGGATAGTATCTTGCTGAAAGATTTACAGTAAAGTAGCCACCTAGAGAATCTTTGTTATTTTGAGAGTTAAATCTCTTTCCAAAATAAGTACCTGTTAGGCCAAAATCAGCTTTGTCTTTGAAGAGAAAGACTATGGTACCACTCCCTTTATGCATTGGCCTCCTAGGGAGCCAGGTATTGTTAGTAGTATCAATGGCATTGAGCCAGGTATAATTTGCTGACAATCTAAGCCAAGAAACAGGTCTGGTATTTAAGGTAAATTCAATACCCTCTGTATGGGCAGTAGCCACATTTTGGTATTTCCACTCTTCCAAATCATAAATAATCAAATTATCAAACCAATTGGAAAAATAAGTTATATCTGCCTCTATCTTTCCATCAAAAAAACCCTGTGTAACTCCCACATCGTATCCCTCGCTTTTCTCTGGTTTTAAATCAGGATTCCCAATTTTCATACCATAAAATTCAGCATGAATTTGATAGAGACTTGGTGCCCTAAAGCCTGTTCCATAACTGGCATGAATCTTGGTCTTTGTAGGAAAGATATAGGCAGAGGCTATGCGACAAGTAACCTTATCCCCTGCGGTCTCGTGATGATAGTATCTAATGCCAGAGGAAAAATAGAGTCCTTTCCATCTGAGAATACCCTCACCAAACCAGGATATATGGTCAAAGTTTTTCCCCTCTATACCTGAACCCTCGGCTGCTGTCTCCCTTTGATAGTCAACGCCTGTTATAAAGGTAAAAGGCTCAAATTCAAGATTGTTTTGCCAGCTAATATAATATAGCCTTCCATCATAATGTCCTTCATAGGGTTTTGTATAATCTCTATCTGTATTGGTGTAAGAAAATACAAGTTTTTGCCTCCAGGATGGCAAAATTTCATGTTCAAAATAGCTTTTTACAGAGACTAAGTCACTTTCTTCTTTATAGCCTAAGGCATCGGTAGTAGTAGATGTAGCAAAATCCCATCCATCTAAATCTTTAGCTGCAGAATTATAATTTACAGAGGTACCAATTTTTATCTTACCTATTTTCCCTTCAACATTTCCTGAAAAATTATGAAAACGCTGACCATCCCTTTCTGGGAATCCAGTGGCCTTAGATATGCCACTACTATCTAATCTCATATAATTAAGATTATATTTTAGGTGTTTAGTCTCTCCTAAAAATTCTGCGCCTTCCCTAAAACTGCTATAAGAGCCTCCTTCACTAAAAACCCTTATCTTTGGTTTGCCTTTTCCCTTTTTTGTAATGATATTTATAACACCTGTCATGGCAGTTGGGCCATAGAGCACACTCTGTGGTCCCCTTACAATCTCAATTCTATCAATTTGTTCTATAGGGAGATGGGGCAAAAAGGCAGCAAGATCCCCTACAGCAGGGGCGGCTGGGTCCCACACAGGTACACCATCAATCATAACAAGTGCCTGGCCATTTCCCCCACCACGAACAAAAGGGGTGGTTAAACCACCAAATGCACCTGTCTGCACAATCTGCACCCCTGGCACTTCCCTTAAGGCATCTACAACATTGATAATACCCTTTTCTTTTAGCTCTTTGGAAGTCAATACTGTGGTTGCACTGGCCACTTCGGAAGCTGGTTCTTCAACCCTACTGGCAGTAACTACGATCTCCTTAATTTTCACAGGCTCTTCTTGGGCAAAGGCAGAAAAACCCAAAAAACACCATAAAACCATAAACCAAAGCATGAATTTCTGTTTCATTTCTCTCCTCCCCTAAAAGATTTTTTACCGGGGAGAAGGAAGGCAATAAAAAAGTCCTTAGCCCAAAGGACTAAGGACTGCACCCAGTTTTCTTCGTCCTTCCTCCTCTTGCCGGCCGGAATCCTCGCCAAACGGCAAGCTATCTATATGGGCAGGTCTTCTGGCTCCCGGTTCTTCCTACTCCCCATACCTTCCCAGGTACTTAAAAGCACCCAGTGGCCTTTAGTGGGTTTCGTCCCCGGTCACAGCGGCGGGACCGCGCCGGACTTTCACCGGCTTCCCTATTAAGTCCCCTAAGGACACCCATATATGGTATTTTTCTTACCTTGGATTGTTTTCAAAGTCAATAATCGGATTTAAAAATCCATAGTAACTTCAAAAGAAAAGCACAAACCTGTCTGCCCCCGCCTGCCTGTCGGCAGACATGGCCGGCGGGCAGGGAACAGGCAAGTGTAGCAAAATAAAGCAAATTTTAAAAAATAGCTTCACCTAAAAGGCAAACAGAGGCTCCATAGGGGTAGGTGAACTTGGAAACATTTAAGAATAAGTGTGTAATATCTGCGGTTTCAATTAAAAATATTGCCTCTTTTAAAAGGATGTGTTAATAATTTCAATAGCGGGGCGTGGCGCAGACTGGTTAGCGCACCTGCCTTGGGAGCAGGGGGTCGGAGGTTCAAATCCTCTCGCCCCGACCAGATGTAACTTTCAAATTTTCATTTTATCTTGTCTTTTAAAGGAAAACATGTCATATAATGTGCTTATGGATGTTATAGATTTCCTGTCAAAACCAGAGGCCTATCCCCATCCAGTAAAACAAATAAAACTCATCCAGACTCACATTTCTTGGGTATTTTTGACAGGAGAATTTGTATATAAGATTAAAAAACCGGTGGAGTTTGGCTTTTTAGACTTTACCACCTTAGAAAAAAGGCACTTTTTTTGTAAAGAAGAAATAAAACTCAACCGCAGGTTTTCGCCTGAGATTTATTTGAGCGTTGTGCCCATAGTAAAAAGGAATAATGCCTTTTTTATAGACGGCGAGGGTAAAATCGTTGATTATGCTGTGAAGATGAAACAACTCCCTCAAACTGCGTGTGTTACTCATTTATTAGAAAAAGACAAAATTACCCCAACCATCATGCAAGCCATTGCCAAGAAAATGGCGGATTTCTATCTTAAGGCCGAAACAAACAGAGAGATTGCCACTTATGGACTACCAGAAAAGATAGAGATAAATATTAAAGAAAATTTTGACCAAACTGCTTCTTATACCAGCCGCACTATTCCTGAAAAAATCTATAATGCTTTAAAAGAATATTCTTTTTCCTTTTTGGAAAAAGAGAAAGACCGTTTTTTAAAACGCATCACTGCTGGTCAGATAAAAGACGGCCATGGTGACTTTCATTGTGCCAATATTTATTGGCATCAAGGAAAGGCGTATATATTGGACTGCATTGAATTCAATAAACGTTTTCGATATGCAGATGTGGCAGCAGATGTAGCTTTTTTATTAATGGATTTGGATTTTCGTCAGGCTTCTTTTTGGGGAAATAATTTTCTTAATACCTTCTTAGCTCAAACTAATGACTTCTCTCTTTTAGGAGTATTGACCTTTTATAAGATATATCGGGCCTATGTGCGTGGTAAAATCAAGAGTTTTGAAACCGATATGCCAGGTATTTCCACTGCTCAAAAGGAAGCGGCCACCAGGCAAGCTAGGGTCTATTTTGAATTGGCCTATTCTTATTTATCTAAACCTTGTAGCCCTCGGATTTTGGCGGTTACTGGCCTTTTGGGAAGTGGTAAGACCACTTTAGCTTTGGCTTTGGCTGCTCGTCTGAGTGCTATTGTCATCCGTTCTGACGCCGTACGCAAACACTTAGTGGGAGCAAAACCAGATACCCATCTTTATGCACCATTTGGGAAGGGCGTATATACAAAGGAAATGAGTGAGCGTGTTTATGAAAGCTTGATTTCTTTAGCAGAGGAAATTTTAGGTTATGGTTTCCCCGTTATTTTAGATGCCTCTTTTAATAAAGAAATATACCGGGAAAAAGTAAGAGCACTTTCACAGAAAATGGGTTGTCCTTATCTGTTTCTTTATTGTCAATGTGAAGAAGAAATAATTAAAAATCGCTTACAACAAAGACAAAAAAAGGGGGAAGATATATCAGATGCCTATCTGGGCTTATTTGAAACATTTAAAAAGAGCTTTGAACCATTGCGAGACGAAAACAAAATAATTGTAGATACTGGCCAGCCTATTGAAAGGACTATTCAAGAGATAACAAAAAGGAGCATTGTTTGAAAGTAAAACCTATTTTCTGGGTAGAAGGAGAAGTAGCCATTTTAGATCAGCGTCTTTTACCTGAAAAGGTAGTGTATATAAGATGTAAAAGATATCAACAAGTAGCCCAGACTATCAAAAATATGGCCATTCGGGGAGCACCAGCCATTGGTATTGCTGCTGCTATGGGTGTGGCACTCGGGGTTTGGAAATTAAAATCTGCTAGAAGACTTGAAGAAAGGTTTCAAAAAATCTGTCAAACTTTAACTAACACTCGCCCTACGGCCCATAATCTTTTTTGGGCTATTGAGAGAATGAAAAAGCGTTTTTATTCTCATAAAAATAGCTCATTGCCTGAGTTAAAAAGATATTTGCAGAAAGAGGCAGAAAACATCTTGGAAGAAGATATTGCTACTAATAGAAAAATTGGAGAGAATGGAAAGAGATTAATCAAAGCGGGTATAACTGTGCTCACCCATTGTAATGCTGGAGCATTGGCCACTGGTGGTTATGGCACTGCTTTAGGAGTCTTGCGAGCAGCCTGGGAAAGTGGAGTAAGATTTAAAGTCATAGCCGATGAAACCCGGCCTTATCTTCAAGGCGCTCGGCTTACTGCCTGGGAGTTACAGCAAGAAGGCATTCCTGTAACTATTATTACTGATAGCACCGCAGGTTACCTTATGGCTCAAGGAAAGATTAATTTGGTCATTGTGGGAGCAGACAGGATTGCCGCTAACGGAGACACTGCTAATAAAATTGGGACTTATAGCCTAGCGATTTTGGCCAAACACCACAATATCCCTTTCTATGTGGCTGCTCCTTTTTCTACTATTGATTTGAATATTGCTAATGGTCAACAGATTCCAATAGAAAAGCGCCCTGGCAAAGAACTGGCTTATTTGGGTAAAAAATGTATTTACCCTCAGGGGGTCAATGCGCTATACTATGCCTTTGATGTGACCCCTGCTAGATATATCACTGGAATTATCACAGAAAAAGGAGTTATAGAGCCACCTTTTAAAAAAGCTATAAACAGACTATCTAGGAGGAGACAAAATGGATGAAAAAGCCAAATTCATATGGTTGGATGGCAAATTGATAGATTGGGACCAGGCTCAAATTCATGTCCTCACTCATACTCTCCATTATGGATTAGGAGTATTTGAAGGCATTCGCTGTTATAAATGCCAAGATAAGCGTTCAGCCGTATTTCGTTTAAAAGACCACATTCGGCGGCTTTTTGATTCTGCTCAGGCCATGATGCTTGAAATCCCCTTTAGCAAAGACGAAATTTACCAAGCAGTCATAGAAACTTTAAAAACCAATGGACAAAAAGAAGCCTATATACGCCCTATTGTCTTTATTGGTGATGGGACAATGGGTCTTTATCCTGGGGAGAATCCCATCAGAGTATCTATCATTACTTGGGGATGGGAGAGTTATTTAGGAAAAGAAGGGTTAAAACAAGGCATTAGGGCGAAAATTTCCTCTTTTACCCGACATCATGTAAATATTATGATGACCAAAACAAAAACCTGTGGCAATTATGTGAATTCTATCTTGGCAAAATTAGAAGTAGTTAAGGCAGGCTATGATGAGGCTATCATGTTAGACACAGAAGGTTACGTCTGTGAGGCCACTGGAGAAAATATCTTTATTATTCGGGATAAAGTATTAAAAACACCACCCTTAACTTCTGTTTTACCAGGTATTACCCGAGATTCCATTATTACTTTAGCTCAAGATTTAGGCTATAAAGTAGAAGAGAAACGTTTTACCAGAGACGAACTCTATATTGCCGATGAGGCGTTTTTCTCTGGTACAGCAGCAGAAGTTACTCCTATTCGGGAAGTAGATGACAGACAAATTGGAGAAGGAAAACCAGGTCCTATTACTCAAAAAATTCAAAAGTTATATTTTGATGTGGTAAAGGGCAAAATAGAAAAATATCACTATTGGTTGGATTTTATAACATAGCCTGTATATATTTGTCACCCTTATTTTCAGGGCTACGTCAAAGTCAGGCCATAAGTAATTTAACAAAAAGAACAAACGTTTAAATATGGTCTAAAAAATCCAAAGGCCAAAATGCCAAAACATTAAATCAGTGAGTAGTGAAATAGTGAGGGAATGAAATAGCCAAATGTAGTGGAATTGGGGTCAAACCTACAAAATACAGTTAAGAAAATAGAAAACGGAAAACAGAAATTCCCAGTTCCCAATTCTAACATGTAAACGTGTCAATGTGTAAACGTGTTAACGTGCATAAAGTAAGGAAAGGGAAACGGGAAACAGAAAATAGGAAATAGAAAATAGAAATTCCCAATTCCCAGTTCCTAATTCCCAATTCTAACGTGCAAACGTTCCAATTTGACAGAAGGCGATTTTGCATTTTTCAATTTGCATTCTGCATTGAGCCATCCTGCCTGTCGGCAGACAGGTGCGCTTAACATTTGGATCTCTGTTAAAATTACTTTGACGAAATCCTGCCCCTATCTTTACAAAATCCGCGATTGATTTTTGGATACCTGTCTGCCGACAGGCAAGGCAGGCGGGGACAGGCAGGAGGGTATTTTTAACAAGGATTTTGGGTAATTCTTGACTATCCATAAAACTTATGCTTAAATGTGTATGAGGTAAGGAGTATGGATAAAGAAAATGTTGTCACTGCTATAAAGGATTTTATCCTACCTGAACTTAAAGAAATAAAAGATAATCAGGCAAAGATGAGTATAAGGCTTGATGCGGTAGAAAAGCGCCTTTCTGATATAAATGGGCATCTAGTTGATCAAAGCCGAAGAATTGACGAAACAAACAATCGTATTGATGAGGTAAGAACTGAATTAACTGGCAAAATTGATAATGTGAGGACTGAGTTAACTGATAAGATTGATGAAGTAAGAACTGATCTAACTGGCAGAATTGGTGCTACCAACAATAGAATTGACCAATTAACCTTCCAGGTAGGAAAGATAGCTCAAGAGATGGAGCGGATTAAAAGAGAAGAAAGTGTTACCTCAGATATTTTGACTCGCCTAAGGACACTAGAGCAAAAGACCGCTAATTTATAATGCCCTCCACGTAATAAAGTGCATCAGTTGTGCCAACATCTATAGAGGTATTTTTAATGCCACCACTAAGTGTTGATTTCTAAGCCTCAACTTCTATCAGAATTAAAATTCAAGAGTTTTATTATCTAACTCTACTCTGTAATATTGACCTCCACACTGCCATAATAAACGCTCTCCCATGTGACATTTCATTTTTTCAATTTCCAATTTTTTGTTATATGGGCCTGTGGGGTTTCTTTTAGAGCAATCGCGGATTTGAGGATCTTTACATCCCTCAATGATTATGGTAAAAAGATTTATAGGTTTTTCTCCTTTTATTTCTACAGAGTTTTAGAAAAATCTATTAGGTTAACCAATAATGAAGTGCTTAATTATCGCTGCTGGTGAAGGGAAAAGGATATCAAAAATAGGTAGACCAAAACCCTTGGTCAATCTTCTGGGTTTAACTCTCATTGAAAGGGTAATATTAACTGCTAACAAAAGCGGCATAACAGATTTTTATGTAGTAACTGGATACCAAGGTGAAAAAGTAAGAAAATTTTTAGATAAATTCAGTCAGAAAAGAAATATAAATATAACTCACATTATCAATGAAGAATGGAAAAAGGGGAATGGTCTATCTGTACTTAAGGCAAAAGGTTTTTTGAATGAAAAATTTATTCTTCTTATGGGAGATCATCTCTTTGATGAAGATATTCTTAAAAAGATGAAAACCGCACCATTGGGAGATGGTGAGGTCATGTTGGCTATTGACTATAATATAAATTCAAATCACTTAGTGGATATTGAAGATGTCACTAAAGTTCTTGTCCAAGATGGAAAGGTTATAGATATAGGAAAGGACATCAAGGAGTATAATGCTTATGATACAGGAATCTTTCTGTGCTCACCTACAATTTTTGAGGCTATAGAAAAAAATATCCACCAAACGAATGAAGGCATTCTTTCTGCTTCTATAAAATTGATGGGTAAGGAAGGGCGGGTTAAAACCTTTGACATCAAAAACGCCTTTTGGATAGATGTAGATGATGAAAAAACACTTAAAAAAGCCAAAAAGTGTTTGATAGATAGATTAAAAAAACCTACAGATGGTCCTATTTCCAGATATCTTAACCGCAGATTCTCAACCAAAATAACCCCCTATTTTTTAAAAACCAATATTACTCCCAACCAAGTTTCTCTATTTTCTTTTATCATTTCTTTAATAGCCTCTTCATTTTTCTTTTTAGGCAGTTATTTTTATCTGGCAATTGGAGGAATACTTGCTCAAATATCTTCCATTATAGACGGTTGTGATGGAGAGGTAGCAAGACTGAAATATATGGAGAGTAATTTTGGTGGTTGGTTTGACGCAGTTTTAGACCGGTATGGGGACGCTTTTTTACTTGCCGGTCTCACCTGGCATGTCTATTGTTTAAATACACATTTTTTGCCTTTATTTGTGGGGTTTTTGGCCATAGTAGGCACATTTTTAAATAGTTACACAGCCGATAAATACGATGGTTTTATGAGTAAAAGGCTTAATAAACATTACCTCAGAATAGGAAGAGATATTAGGATATTTATTATATTTCTTGGTGCTTTGACTAATCAGCCTTTTTTTACCCTTCTTTTTATCGCCATTTTGATGAATGGAGAAAATATAAAAAGAATATTGGTTTTATATAGATTATTAAATTATAGAAGTGGACGAACTTGATTGTATAAAAAAGAAAATTGAAAAAATCATTGAAAAATCCCCTATTCCAGAAGACCCTATTCATTCAAAAAATACCTTAAAATGGGTTCTTAAGTTGAAACCTGATGCCGATGATGCCTTACAGATAGCTGCTTTAGGGCATGATATAGAGAGAGCTATCAGTGAAAGAAAGGTAAAAAGACAAGATTATAAAGAATATGATGAATTTAAAGAAGCTCATGCCTTAAACAGTGCTAAAATTTTATTAGAGATAATGAAAGAATGCAAGGCAAGTAAAGTATTAATGGATGAAGTATTTTCCCTTGTAGCCCATCATGAAAAGGGAGGGAGTGAAAAGGCAGAAATTTTGAAAAATGCTGATACCATCTCATTTTTTGACGTAAACTTGCCTTTTTATTATCTCAGAAATAGCGTTGAAGAAACAAAAAGGAGATTTTTATGGGGATATAAAAAATTACCCAAAGAACTTCAAAGAATAGTGGCTGAACTTGACTATAATAATAGAAAACTTGCAGCTCTAGTAAAGAAGTGGATTAAATAAATGCAAAAAACTGGGATTTACAAACACTTTTTAAAATGCTAAAAATCGCATCAAATGCTTTTTAAGCCCATCAATGACAAAGATTGTTGTGATGGTTGTGGTGAGTGTGTGGAGATTTGCCCTGTCAGTGTATGGGAAATAATAGATGGAAAATCAGAACCCATAAGCCCTGACGAATGTATAGGGTGCGAAAGCTGTGTTGAGGTTTGTCCAAATGACTGCATTACAGTGGAAGAGAGATGAAATTAACATGGTAGATGGTTTGAAAAAAATTTTGTCCTTATTAAAAAATAATGCTGACCTAGCAGACATTTTTTGGCAAGAAACCATATCTACTACCATTGTTTCAGAAAATAAAAAACTAGAAAAATTGATTTCTGGAAAGGATATGGGTGTTGGTCTTAGGGCCTTACATCAAGGTAAAACTACTTATGGTTTTACCAACGAAATTGATTATTCCAACCTCTGTCAACTCGCTGCTTCCCTTTCAGAAAAGGCAAAAATTTCAGATGAGAATTTTGTCTTACAATGGGCCAAACCCTTAAAATCTATGGCCAAACTTCCTGATAAAGATAGTGATTTGGTTGATAAAATAAAGCTTATCCAGAGAGTAGAAAAAATTGCCTGGGGGAAAAGCCCTGCTATTCGCCAAGTAAAGGTAGTATATAAAAAAACGGTAAGTAATATCAGTATCATAAGCTCTTTAGGACATTTTTCCCAAGAAGAACAGACTCATCTATTATTTTATGTGCAGGTAGTGGCTGAAAAAGATGGGATACTTCAAACTGGCTATGAACCTATAGGCACTACTAATCCCCAGGAATTATTTAAACAAAAAACCCCAGAAGAGATTGCAGAATGTGCTGCTGAACGTGCTTTAAAGATGTTAGAAGCTGCTCCTGCCCCTACTGGTTCTATGCCTGTAGTCTTATCGAGTGAAGCAGGTGGAACCATGATTCATGAAGCTATTGGCCATGGTCTAGAAGCGGATTTGGCCTTAGAGGGCCTTTCTGTGTATGCTAATAAGATAGGTCAACAAGTAGCCTCACCACTGATTACGGTTATAGATGACCCTACTTTAGCGGGAAATTATGGTTCTTACCATTATGATGACGAAGGTATACCTGCCCAGAAAACAGTATTGATTGAAAACGGTGTGTTAAAAACCTATCTTTATAACTTAGAATATGCCTTAAAACAGGGAATAAAAACCAATGGTCATGGCAGACGTCAATCTTACAGAAATAAGCCTATTCCACGGATGTCAAACACCTTTATTGCACCAGGGGAAACGCCTCCTTTAGAAATTATAAAGGCGGTGGAAAAGGGATTATTTGTCAAAAAAATGGGAGGAGGAGAGGTAAATACTATTAATGGAAATTTTGTCTTTGAAGCTAATGAAGCCTATCTTCTGGAAAAGGGGTCTATTGGTGAACCTGTGCGAGGGGCTACTTTAGTAGGTAATGGCCCAGAGGTTTTAAAATCCATCACCATGGTAGGCAATGATTTAAACTTTGGCATTGGAACTTGTGGAAAAGATGGACAGCTTGTTCCGGTAAGCGATGGTCAACCTACTATCCTCATCCCTGAAATTATCGTAGGTGGAACAGTCTAAAAACCTATGCTCCTCAAAGTCCATAACCTTCATGTATGGTTTCGTAAAAAAAAACAAACTATCCCTGCGGTTAATGGTGTTTCCTTTTCTATTGCCCAAGATGATACTTTGGGGTTAGTGGGAGAATCGGGTTCTGGCAAAACCATAACTGCTCTGGCTATTTTGGGTCTTGTTCCTCCACCAGGTGAAATTATTAAAGGAGAAATTTTATTCTTAGGCCAAAATTTATTATTTTTACCTCCAAAAAGGTGGCAACAATTAAGGGGCAAAGAAATTAGTATCATTTTTCAAGACCCCATGACCTCTCTTAATCCTGTGTTTACCATTGGTGAACAAATTGCAGAGGTATTCACTCACCATTTTGAATATTCAGCCAAAGAGGCTAAAATAAAGGCAATTGAATTATTAAAAAAAGTAGGTATTCCTGCGGCCGAATCCAGATTGAATACCTATCCTCACCAATTAAGTGGGGGGTTACGCCAGCGAGTAATGATTGCTATAGCCTTGGCCGCCCAGCCAAAATTGCTGATTGCAGACGAACCTACTACGGCCTTGGATGTGACTGTGCAGGCCCAAATCTTAGAATTAATGTTGAATCTAAAAAGGCAAATGGGAATGAGTATACTTTTTATCTCCCATGACTTGACTGTGGTGGCCCAGGTAGTCCGGAGGATAGCGGTAATGTATGCCGGAAAGATTATTGAAATGGCCAATACTGAAGAACTTTTCAAAAATCCATTACATCCCTATACTCAGGGTTTACTTAATGCCATCCCCAGAATAGAAGATATATCTGATAAAAAAAGACATTTAAGGACTATTGCCGGGCAAAATGGTCAAGCATTTACTACTTTAGGTTGTTCCTTTGCCCGTAGGTGTGATAAAAGACTTCCTATTTGTCTGAGGCGAATGCCTGATTTTAGAGAATACTCTGAAAAACACCAGGTAGCCTGTTGGTTATATGAGTGAAACAATTTTAGCTATACAAAATTTATCCAAAATATATAAAATTAAAACCCACCCTTTTAGTTTGAAATATGCATGGCTTAAGGCGGTCAATGATGTATCTTTAAATATAAGGAAAGGGGAACTATTAGGATTGGTAGGTGAAAGTGGATGTGGAAAGACTACCTTAGCCAAACTCCTCCTCTTTTTAGAAAAACCAGACCAAGGCAAAATTCAGTGGAGAGATACGCTTTTGACTGGTTTAGGTCCTAAAAAATTAAAATTTTGGCGGCGTCTGGTGCAACCTATATTTCAGGATCCCTTTGCTTCTCTAAATCCAAAACAAACTATAAATCAGATTTTACAAGAGCCTTTATTAATCCATCACCTGGGTGATAGTAGAAAAAGGAATAGAGCAGTAAACCAAGTTCTCACCGAAGTAGGTCTTTCACCCAAACTAAAAACTGCTTATCCTCATCAACTCTCTGGAGGACAAAGGCAAAGAATAGCCATTGCTCGTGCCCTCATATTAAAACCTGAATTTATTATTGCAGATGAACCCACTTCTGCTTTAGATGTATCTGTACAAGCCCAAATTGTCAACTTATTACTTGAAAGTCAAGCCAAAAGACAAATAACTTACCTTTTTATCTCTCACAATTTGAGTTTAGTGGCTAATATAGCTGAGAGGATAGCGGTGATGTATATGGGTAAGCTCATAGAAATTATGGAAAGGAATCAGTTTTTAGGAGAACATCATCCTTATACAGAAGTTCTGTGGTCATCCATACCCAGATTAGAAAGAAAAACTAAAATAAATGTGCAACAATGGGGAGAACCTCCTAATCCCCTGTCTTTACCATCAGGTTGTGTCTTTCACCCCAGATGTAAACAAAAAATAGAAATATGCAAGAAAGAAGAGCCTTCTCTCAAGGAGATAAAACCAGGGCATTGGATTGCCTGTCACTTATTTTAATGTTAGGTGGTGGAGATGAGGGGAATTGAACCCCTGACCTCCTGCATGCGAAGCAGGCGCTCTCCCAACTGAGCTACATCCCCATTTTTTATAGTATATATCACTTTTTTTTCATCAGCAAGTAAAGCTTGCCATACCTGTCCATATAACATGCCTGAGCCTCAGCAAGTGGGCCTGTGCCAAAAAAGATATCCACCCTGCCACTTCCTTTAATTGTTCCACCACTATCTTGGTTAAAAGCAAAGGTGCTAAATGGTCTCCAACCAAGTAATTCTTGCCGGTCATTTACTAAGGGAATTTCTGTAGTTATAAAAAGAATAGCTCCTTTGGGGAAAATATTAAAGTCAGTAGCTACTGAATAATAAGGGACTAAAACCTCTTCCAAGGCCCCTAAAGGGCCCTTATCTCTAATTTCAAAAAATATATAGCTTGGATTTTTAGAAAAAACAGTTTTTATTTTTTCAGGATGAGACCTTAAGTATCTTTTTATCTCTAAACCATTACCATCTTCTATTAAACCTAAGCTTTTCATTGATTGACCAATACTGTGGTAATAACGCCCATTAGAAGCAGCATAGTGAACATAAATCCTTTGTCCATCTGGTAAAATAACCATCCCAGAACCTTGAATATGGAGAAAAAATAACTCTACTGGGTCATCTACCCACAAAATTTCATATCCCTTCCCCTTTAATTTATGCTCAAAATCTATTTCTGAACGGGTATAAAAAGGCACAATTTCATGCCCCTGAACCATTCCTTTTAACACCAGATGGGGTAAATTTTTACCAAAGCGTCGCAAATCAATTTTTACCCATTCATCTGGTATACTATAAATAGGATAACGATATCTCTCGGTAGGGGAAAAACTTCCAAAAAGGATAGGCTGATAATAACCTGTAAATAGTGCTTGTTTCTTATTATTCATGCCTGTTGCTTGATAAAGGTCAAAGTGAGCCTTTAAACAACTTTGCCAATTTGGCTTCTTTAAACAAACCTGAAAGCGCTTTAACCCTTCAATTAGCTCTCCCACAGTATAAGCAGTATCTCCCACAAACATAGTATAATCAGAGGGAAGACGATGGTAATAATTAAGGCTATTATTTAAGGCAGTTTGAAATGCCTCCATATCTTTGGGTTTAGTTAATAGTGGCCAATCTTTGGAAGGAACAAACTCTAAAGGAGGAGGTAGTTTTTTAGGAATACATCCTAAATAAAGAAAAACTACAAAAAAGACAATTAATTTAATGCGCATATTTTTTTACTTCTTCTATTAACACCCTGACCAAATCCTTTTCTTTTACTTTTTTTACCAGCTTTCCCTTTTTGAATAAAATCCCTATACCCTTGCCCCCAGCAATACCAATATCGGCTTCTTTGGCCTCACCTGGGCCATTGACTACACAACCCATAACTGCTACTTTTAATGGAGTCTTGATCCCATCCAATTCCTTTTCCACTTCTTCTACCAGCTTAATCAAATCAATCTGACAACGCCCACAAGTAGGGCAACTGATCAAATCAATTCCCCTTTGGCGCAATCCTAAAGAACGTAAGATTTCATAAGCAATCTTTATTTCTATTACAGGGTCTCCCGTAACCGATATCCTGATAGTTTCTCCAATGCCTTCTTGAAGTAGCGTCCCCAAGGCAATGGCTGACTTAACTGCACTGGACAAAGGCAATCCTGCCTCTGTAATTCCTAAATGAAATGGATAATCCAGTTTTTTAGCTAAATTCCTATACGCAGAAATAGTATCTAAAACTCTGGAAGATTTCAGGGAAATTTTAAAGTTAAAAAACCCCAGGTCTTCTAAAAAAGAAGCTGTTTTTAAAGCACTAGCTACCATGGCTTCTGGAGTGGGACCACCATATTCTTTTAATAATTTTTTTTCTAAAGAACCACTATTTACACCAATGCGGATAGCGGTTTGATATTCCTTAGCTACTTCAACTATGGACTTTATTTTCTCTTTTCCTCCAATGTTACCAGGATTAATACGAATTCCATCTACCCCCACTTTAAGGGCCTTAACGGCCAATTTATAATCAAAATGAATGTCAGCAATTAAGGGAATGGAAATTTGACGTTTTATTTGAGGGATAGCCTCAACAGCAGCTTCATCTGGCACAGCCACACGAATTATTTCACATCCTGCTTTTTCTAGCCTTTTAATCTGAGCGACTGTGGCCTTTATATCAGCAGGATAGGTAGTGGTCATGGATTGGACTACCACTGGTGCCCCACCACCTATTTGAACATTACCTACAAAAATAGCCCTGGTTTTACGAAGCATAATAACCATACATCATTATTATAATCTAATAGAAACCTTGAGAAAAGGGCATAAATAGACCAATAAAATCCGGCTTTTTATTTTTGATTAAGCTCATTTTCTTCAGACTGTTTGGTCAAGATACCATAAAAACAGAAAACATCCATTCCTAAGATAAAGCACCAGAAAATGAGCATAAAGATCAAACCACTAAGTTTCATTCTTCTCCTTCCAAGCTAAATGCACCAACCAGCTACATAGCAAAAAAGTAGCTAAAATAAGTCCTCTAGCCAACCAACGGTAAGGCCTGATTTCAGTAGGAACGCCCTCAAGAAAAAATATTCTGAGCCCATCTTGCCAAATCCAGACAAAAAACAAAATGATAAGACATAGAGGGGTAATATATTTAAGCACAAATCGATAAATATTAGGTACTCTCAACCAAGCACCTTTATGCATTTCTTCAAAACCCTTATTTATTCCATAAACCCAGCTAAAAAGAATGACTTCAATGGTTCCTAATAAAGGCAGACTGACTGTGCCAATCCAGAAATCTAACTCATCTAAAAAACCATATTTGAGAAAGAAAATTACTAGATGAATAGGAATAAATACAGCTATAGCAGTTAATATGACTGCCCTTCTCCAGAGGATATTCAATTCATCGATTAAAAAGGAAACAAAGGGTTGAATGATGGATACCGAAGAAGTAAGGCCTGCAAAAAATAGTAAAAAAAACCATAAAAACCCCCACATTTGCCCTAGTGGTAGGTGAGTTAAGACCAGAGGAGTAGAGAGAAAAGCCAGGTCAAAAGCACCACCTTTAGAAATAGCTTGAATACCAAAAAAGGCTACCGCAGCTGGAATGGCAATAGAGCCTCCTAAAATTACTTCTGCTGTTTCGTTAAGAGATGTTACCGCCAAACCAGAAAGGACAATATCGTCTTTTTCTCGCAAATAGCTGGCATAGCATTGAAGAGTCCCCAGCCCCAGACTTAAGGTAAAAAATATCTGTCCAGCAGCCGCTAACCAGGTACTAGCATGTTTTAACTCACTAAAATTGGGATTCCAAAGAAATCCCAAACCGTTAATAGCGTTTCTTTCGGGATATGTGGGATCTGGTGTCCCCAGCGTTAAGGCTCGTATCATCAGTAAAATAGCTAATAAAAATAGAGCAGGCATAGCCAACTTGCAGAGACGCTCTATGCCCTTTGCCAAACCATGATACATAATAAAAAAGTTGGTAAAAAAAGTGATTAAAAAGAAAACATAGGCAGGTAAAATAGAATTAAAATAACCCTTTTCTATACCTTGAAAACTCCGCAAAAACATTCCCATACTTTTTAAATCATTAAGTCCATAATATAATTTGCCCAAAGAAAAAAAAGAAAATGCTAGTGTCCATGAACACACATAAAGATAATAAATGCATAGAATAAAAGGAATAACTAACCCTAAAACACCCAGATACCGAGCTAAAGGATGTCGCCAAAGAAGATTAAAAATACCAGGAGTGGTTCCATGGCCATATTTACCTCCCAGCCTCCCTATGGTCCATTCCAACCACATCATGGGAATACCCATAATAAGGAGAAAAATAAAATAAGGAATCATAAAGGCACCACCACCGTGTTGACTGGCTTGCACAGGAAAACGTAATAGATTCCCCAAACCTACTGCTGCTCCGGCTGTAGCTAAAATCATACCAATTTTGGTAGCCCATGTGGCCCTTGGTTGCATAGTTTTTAGAACTATTATATAGTTTAATTTATGTCAAGGTTATTTGTCTTCCAAAATCCGCGATTGATTTAATGACTTTTTATAATGTTATGACTTAAAATTAAAAACAATTCATACTGTGCGTAAGGTCAGTTACTATATTTGACCGTTTTCTTTTAAAGTTATTACGGATTTAGTCAAGTAGATTGCAGAGTAGGTCAGGGATAGTGAAGGTCAGCGCAATTTTCCAATTGGTAGTCTAACCAATCCTACTTAATGTTAAGACTTGTAATTTAAAATCTATTTTTCCTTTTTACTTTTTAAATAATCCCTGATTCTTTTTTTCTCTTCCTCATCAGGACACATATCCAAATAAGCCTCCCAATGGGGCAGGGCCTTGAGAGGGTTTCCTATCCTTTCATAAAGAAGGGCCAAGTTATAATGTGCTTCTAAAAAGTCAGGTTTTAACACAATAGCCATTTGATAATGGGATATGGCTTCCTCAAAGTCTTCTCTTTCAGCTAAAAGGCTGGCATAGTTAAAGTGTGCCTCTGGAGATTCGGGGTCTCGCTTTAAGGCCAATTCATACCACATAGCTGCTTGTTGGCTTTTTCCCTGAAGGTAATAAAGATTTCCTAAATTTATCATAGCAGGGACAAAGGTATTATCTAAATTTAAGACCTGTAAATAGGCCTCTTCTGCTATAGGGATGGTCTCTGGGGTAGCACTTAAACGACAACCTCGCTCAAACCATTCTTCGGCCGTAAGAAAATCACCTACTGATTTTATTTCGGGTGTTTCACTTTCAAAATCAAGGTAGATTTGGCCATCAGGGTCAAACTTTACACCCCCTTGTGAAATACATATTTTTTTACCAATTACCTCAAATTTGAGTTCAGCCAGAGGAGAACGTAAATAAGGCATTCTCTTTTTGATTTGGGTTAACAAATATCTTATTTTTTGCAAAGAAATTCCCCTCTTTCTGAGAATTAAAATGGTTTTAATACTCACTAAATCTTTAAATGTATAAGAATTCTTAGGTTTAATAAGGTGAACCTTCTCCCAATAATACAAACGAGATGGACAAATACCAAAGATTTTAGCTACACTAGCACGCTTAAATTTTTTCAACTATCAATCCCTTCAATTTATTTATTTTTATTAACACTTTTCCTTGCCTATTTTCAAGCTACTCACGTGCAGGAGGAGCCATGAACTCAGGTCCTACTGGGTCCTTGATACTCTCATTTATAATCCTATCTATGGCCTCCTTTGCCTGGGCATCCAAAGACCACCCAAAAATCTCATCAACAGGCTCAAGCTGCTCAGGTCGCCGTGCACCCCAAAGGGCAACACTCACTCCTGGCTGGTCTAACAACCAACGCAAGGCCAAATGGATAACTCGCTTGCTGTAGTTTTTTTGAGCAAACTGGTCTAACAGTTCTACTGCCTTTAAATATTGGGAATAACGCGGGGACTGAAATTTGGGGTCAATGTTACGCAAATCATCTCCCTTAAATTTGGTCTCTAAGCGCATTCTGCCAGATAATAATCCCCTGCACAGAGAGCCATACATCAGGGTAATAATTGCATGCTTTCGGCAATAAGGAAGCACATCCTTTTCAATACCCCGTTCAAATAAATTATATGGAGGCTGAGCAGTATGGAGTGGAGCTACTTGTCGAAAAACATCCATCTGCTCTGGAGAGTAATTACTCACCCCGATGGCCTTAATCTTTCCCTCCTTATAAAGTTCATACATTGCCTGGGCTGTTTCTTCTATAGGAATTAAGGGGTCAGGCCAGTGAACTTGATAGATATCAATATAATCGGTTTTTAAACGCTTTAAAGACTCATCTATTTCCTTTAATATCCTTTGTTTAGAAGAATTGCGAAATATCTTTCCCTCTTTCCACTCTAAACCCACCTTAGTAGCAATTACTATTTCCTCACGGTTTTTATACTCAGAAATAGCCTTTCCCACTATTTCCTCAGATACTCCAAAACCATAAACAGGAGCAGTATCAATTAGATTAATTCCCTTTTCCAAGGCAGCATGTATAGTGCGAATAGATGTTTTCTCATCTGTGCCTCCCCACAACCAACCACCAATTGCCCAAGTGCCCAAACCAATGCGAGAAACATTTAAATCAGTGCCTTTTATCTGTATATATTCCATGGTTTCCTCCTGGCAAATTACTAAAAATTATTCGTTTGTCTCCATTTATCCCATTTTGATCAAATTTAACTATTATGAGTTTATAACCTGTTTTTCGATCATATCCTTCCATACCATCGTTTCCTTTTTCCACCCAATGCAAACACCAAATATTTTGGTTTCTCCTTTTTCCTCATAAGCTATTTTTAGAACAGGAAGAAAGATAAAGGACTTCAAATTATGACATTTTCCAAGTTCCACTTTTTTAATTTTTTTAAAAGGAATAAAAAATTCTTTCTTAGGCAGCCATCTTTCAAAATACACTCCTTCTTTAGTTAGCTTCAGATTCCCATTTCCTCTAATTAGTACGAGTTGGTAATGTTTCCTTCCATTTCTATCAATCCTTTCAATCCCCAAAAAATTAGCACCTTTCTTTTCAAGAATTATATTTTCCATTTTCTTTATCAAAAGTTTTATCAATCCTGCCTAAAAAAGCTGACTTTTTGTCTTCTATTCTTTTTTAGCGTTTAAGTTCATTACTGAGCCATTCCAGATATTCTTTACCCCCCGCCACTATTGGTATAGCTATTATTTCTGGTGTTTCATAAGGATGTATTTCTTTAATAGCCTTCTCGAGCTCATCATAAAGTTCTCTTTTACTTTTGATGAAACACAACCATTCCTCTGCTGTCTCTATGTTGTTCTTCCACCAATATGTACTTACTATCGGTCCCAATATCTGGATGCAGCCAGCCAATCTTTTTTCTACCAAGGTTCGGGCTATTCTATCTGCATCTTCCTTTTTGTCTGTAGTAGTGACTACCTGGATATATTCTTGCACCATAATTTATCCCCTTTAAGAAAAAAGTAAATTCTTAAAATTTTAACCTAAAAAGACATCAACCCCCTCTTACTTTCCCCTTATCTAACCTCCAACTTATACTTTGGAAATTTCTTTATAAATCCCTCCAAATTTTCCTTGGTGTATTCATTTTTTTCTTTATAAAAAGGTGTAGGACGGGCTACTTGTAAACAAAGAAGGTGATTCTGCCCCACTATATGGACAATTTTCTCTAAATCCCTGAAGGTTAATAAACCGCTATGCACGGTAGTCCGAAATTCACAAGGGAACCCAGTTTCTTTAAGAAGAGAAACCGATTGCTGGATAAGCTCAATAGGGAAACTAGTATGAGTGACAATTTGATATTTATCCCAAGGGGCCTTAATGTCCATGGCAATATAATCCACCAGATGCTTTTCTATAAGGAGTTTTAACATTAAGGGTTTTGTGCCATTAGTATCTAGCTTCACCGCAAATCCCATATTCCTCAGCCAGGCACAAAAGGCAGGTAACTCTTTTTGCAAGGTAGGTTCACCGCCAGTAATGACCACTCCATCAATAATGCGTTTTCTTGCTTGAAGAAACTCATAAATTTTTTCGTAAGAAATAGGAATTTCCAAACAATCCACTAATGGCAAATTATGACAATATGGACAACGAAAATTACATCCCTGAGTATAAACAATAGTGGCCAAATGATTGGGAAAGTCAATAGTAGAAAAAGGGGTAAGTCCACCAATATTCAAATTAATTTCTTTCATCATGTTTCAGGTAAAAAAGCCAACCATGGCAGTCTTTAATTCTTCCCATAGCCCAAGCTTTTTAACCAATTTTAATTTAATTTTTAGTCTAGAACAAGTAGGGGCAGGACAAATATTTTCAAAGATATATTCCACTTATTGAACGCCAAAAATCCTTAATTTATCCCTGCCTGTCGCCTGCCTGTCGGCAGACAGGGCAGACAGGAATGTTTTTAAAGATTGACGCCAAAATCTTGGGGAAGTCCAATAAAAAACTCTTGACAATTTATTTTCTCTGTGATAGTTAACACTGAAATTTTATATTAAAATTTTTATATTAAAATTTTTCTTTAATAAAGAAAGGGATTTGTTATGGTTCCTAAAGCACAGATCGCCATCATAGGTGGGGGAATTGCAGGTTTGTCTTGTGCTTACTTTTTGAAAAAACAAGGTTTGGACGCAGTGATCTATGAAAGAAAAAAAGAAGTAGGAGGCAGATTTTCCACCTTGAAAATTGATGGAGTTTATATTAATCGGGCAGCCTTAATGTTTTCTAAAAAACTTAATCCCTGTTTTAGTTCCCTGATTGATGAATTAGGAGTGCCTTATAGAGAGATGGAGAAATCAAAGTGGATGGTCCAGATTGGAGATAAAATTATTGGTTTAAATAAAGAGGGATTGCTGGAAAGCGGTTTGTTTAATTCAGAAGAGATTAAATTATGGGGGGAATTACAGGCATTAGTGCAATCGCTCAACTTTGACTATGCCACACCAGATAAACGCCTGCTTAAATGGCATGATATGTCACTTTCTGATTTTTGCAAAAAAGAAATGAAATTTACTGATCAGATGATAAATTATCTGGCTCAACTTTATGCCAGCTTTCAATATGTTGAACCCCATGAGTTGGCAGCTGATAAAGGACTATTCTCTATTGCCTATTCTGCTACCCCTACCTTTACACCAGTGAGGGGCATGAGGGATGTGGCTTTGGCGTTAAAGAAAAGACTGGGAGAGGAAGTTCAAACAGATATCCATATTACTGAAGTGCATTATAAACAGGGAAATGGATTTATATTAAAAGTAAAAAGGAAAAACAATGGTGTGGCTAGGTCTGAAGGCCCCTATAAGTATTGCATCTTTGCCACAGGTCAAAGGATGGTAAGAAATATTATGCCAGAAATAGATTTTAAGGTCCATGCAGCTAAGACCAGGGGATACATCCTAGAGGCCATTTGTCCCCAATATCGTCCCTATGAATTAATTATCTTCCCTAAAAAAGGAAATAAGCACGGTATTCATGGTGGTGAAATACAACATTTGTCAGATGGCCGCTCTATCTGTGCGGTCCTCCTTTACCGTCATGATGCAAATTTGGGTGCAATATTTAAGGAATATAAAGTTATTGAGCGCCTTGGTTGGTCACCTGCCATTGGGGTTATGCCTCCAGGAGGAAAGATTGTAGATGTGACTACCAATGTAAAAAATGCCTTTGTTGTAGGTGATTTCTATCGTTTTCCAAATCTTGAGTCCTGTGTTTATACAGCCAAAAAAGTAGCAAACATAATTGCCAAAGAGGAAAGGGGTTAAATGAGAATCTTAGGAATATGTGGAACAAATAAGAGAGGGAGTAAAAAATCAGCCAGTGAGTGGTTTTTAAAAAAGGCTCTTGAAGCTGCTGCTGAATTAGGGGCAGAAACAGAATCAATAAGACTTATAAATTGTCGGATAACTCCTTGTCTAGCCTGCAATTTTTGCATGTGTGGTAAATTATGTCCCTTACTTGAAGACCCCAAAGATGATGCAAAAGAAATATTTACTAAGATAGATAAGGCAGCAGGCATCATTTTCTCCTTTCCTGTTTATGGATACCAAACACCTGCCATTGTTATTAATTTACTCCAAAGGACAAGACCCTTTCATGAACTGGAAAGGGCAAAGGCCACAGGTTTAGAAATCAAGGCTGTAAAAAACAATCCCTTTTCTGGAAAGGCCATAGGGAGTTTGACCGTAGCCGCGGCGATTGGTCTAGAAGGGGCTTTATTTGGTCCACTTCATATCTTAAAAGCATTAGGGGCAACACCAGTGGCCTGTGCAGGTATTTCTCTCTTGGATCCAGAGATAAAAAATATCTATAGCATAGATGGTAAATTCTCTGTCCCGAATGAAAATATAAAGGCTTTTTTTGATAGGGATTTCCCTAGCTATGAAGAAAACGAATGCGCTATTGATATGGCCCGCTCAGTGGGAAAATGGGTGTATAGAGCATGTAAATCTGAGGTGTTCCAAAGGATAAGGTATAGAACAAAACTTTAGTTTATATTTTTATATTTAAAGAAAAATTTTATTATTAAACTTTTACTATTAGTGAGGGGTCAGATGAAAACATTATTTGTCATGCCTAGTGTAGGGGCTTGGGCTTCACATGGAGTACATAAAGCACCCAATCAGCTTTATGCTCAGCTTGGAGCATACCTTAGGAACAAAAATATTTGTGATGTGAAGGTATTAGATGCCCGTGCTTTGGATATGAGTACAGAGGAGATGTTTGAAGAGGTGAAGAAAGACAAACCAGATGTGGTGATTCTGGGAGATATGGTGCATTCCTATGGTGGGTTTGCGGTAATGTGGTATTTCAATGAAACGGCGCGCTTGATAAAAAAGCTATGCCCAAAAACAAAAATCATTGTGGGTGGTCTCTGGTATTCTGGATATTTCAAAGAAACTCTTGAGCAGAATCCGTGGATAGACTTTGTTTATATAGGTGAGGCAGAGCTTACGGTAGAAGAATTACTCCTTGCCTTGGAAAATAACCGTAAGGATTTAGAAAACATTCCTGGCGTTGCCTTCAGAAAAGATGGTCAGGTAGTGCTTGGGCCTCATCGTGAACTAATTAAAGACCTAGATACCCTACCCCTACCTGCCTATGAGCTTTTCCCCATGGATAGATATGTGGGACATACCTATTGGAAGCCCTTTGTAGAAATCATTACTTCCCGCGGTTGCCCCAATGCTTGCTCTTTTTGTTATGAATGGAGTCAATTTGACCCCCGCACGCCAAAAGACTTTATTACCTGGCGAGCCAAATCCGCCAAACGAGTAGTGGATGAATTAGAACTACTAGAAAAGGAATATGGTGTGAAGGTAGTAGTCATCCAAGATGATACCTACAATGTGGATTTGAATAGATTAAAGGAGACATGTGATGAGATTTTAAAGAGAAATCTTTCCATAAAATGGGTGATGCTGGGCATAGCCCGAGATTGGGTAAGACAAAAAGAGATTATTCCTTTGATGAAAAAGGCAGGGATGTTTATGGGCTTGTTAGGAATAGAGGTAGCCAGTGACGAAGAACTAAAGAAAATTGGTAAAAAGATAACCACCTCTCAAGTAAAAGAAACCATAGATATTTTGAGAGAAAACGATATCGCTACCGTAGGCACCCTGCTTGTGGGGTTTGAGGATGATGATGAAGAGGTAATTAAAAAAAGATGTGCTTTTGCAGATGAGATTGACCCAGATATTATCTGGATAGGCTTTGTTACCCCACCTCCTGGCTCACCAATCTGGAGGAGCGCTGTTAAAAGGGGCTGGATTGACCCTGGTCGTATAAATCTAAAGCTATGGGATTTTCAGCATCCGGTCATGCCTACAAAGTATCTATCCATGGAAGAAATAGGGCGTTTGGCTGCTTGGGGAATAAAGCAGTTTTTTAGCAATCCTAAAAGGATTAAACGAATTATGGAAAGCAATTATGACCCTTTAGCCAAACTGTGTTTCAAGGACCAACTAGACAATTTTATGCGTTTTGAAAAAGCGGCCACTAAAGGAGAAATTTTGGTTTAGGAGAAAAAAATGCTTCCCCAAAGGATTGCTTATTTGGATTTAGACACAACAAATGTGAAGATTAAAGAAATTCCTGAGGAAATAACCAAGAAATTCCTGGGTGGAAGGGGGATAAATATTCACTTGCTCTACAACCATGTCACACCTGAAATTGACCCACTTTCTCCCCAAAATCCGCTTATCATTGGCCCCGGCATTTTAACGGGATTAAAAGGTATAGGCGCTTCTAGATGTAATATTTCTGGTAAGTCTCCTGAAACCGGCCTTTTAGGAGATGCAAACATAGGTGGCCACTTTGGGGCATTTATGAAAAGGACAGGTATTGACTGTCTATTTATTACTGGTGCTTCCAAAAAACCTATTTATATCCATTTGGATAATGGAGGGATTAGAATAGAGGACGCTAAAGATTTATGGGGGAAATCCACTAAGGAAACCAATACTATTTTAAAAAGACGCTATGGCCCTTCTAGTCAGTCTATTTCTATCGGTATTGCAGGGGAAAATCTGGTGCGCTTTGCCTGTATCATCAACAGGAAAAAGAATGCCGCCGGCAGAACCGGGCTTGGCTGTCTTATGGGAGCAAAAAAGATAAAGGCCATTGTAGTAAGTGGCGAAAAATCCATAAAACCAAAGGATGAAAACGGATTTCATGATTTAGTTAAGTCACTTCAAGAAAAATTAAAGAAAGAGCCCTTAGTCAATGTGCTCAGCCAATTTGGCTCTGTTCATCTTTTTAATCTGATTAATCAACAGATTGGCATGGGAAGGGCTTACAATGGACTTTCTACCACATTCCCAGAAAACAAAGATATTTCACCTGAAATACTGAAGGAAAAATACTATACAGGGAAGGCAGGTTGTTTCTCCTGCCCTGTGGCCTGCCAGCATAGATACAAAACTGCGGAGGTAAAAGGTGAAGGTCCAGAATACACCATTTTGGCTAGTTTTGGTCCTGTGGTGGGAATAAAGAGTGTAGAAACAGTCCTTTATATAAATGACCTTATAAATAGCTATGGCCTGGATGCCAGTTCAACTGCAAACCTTATTGCTTGGACCGTTGAATTATTCAAAAAAGGCTTAATAGATGAAAATGTTACCAATGGCCTAAAACTTGATTGGGGAGATGAAAAGACCATTATAGAGTTAATCCATCAGATTGCTCATCGAGATGGATTTGGCAATCTTTTAGCAGAGGGTGCAAAGGCAGCAGTAAACAAACTAGGTGAAGAAACAGCCAAGTATCTTATCTGGACAAAATATCTGCCCCAATCAGACCCTGTAGATTTAAGATACCTTCCTGCCTATGCCTTAGGAAATGCGGTGGCCTCAAGGGGCTCTGACCACTTAAGAAGTCGGCCTACCTGGGAGGCCTATGGTCTTTCTGAAGACCAATTAAAGGCCATTTATGGTGGTTTTGTCTCTGCAAACCCCCGTAGTTGTGAAGGAAAAGGCAGGGTTATCTGGTGGTGGGAGACCTATCTTTCCCTCTTTGATGCCTTGGGTTTGTGTAAACTTATTGCCTTTCATTGCAGACCTGGTCTGCTGGATTTCCAATTTTTCTCTGAGTTAATTCAGCACAGCACGGGCCTTAATTTAACACCTGAAGAAATTTTTGAAGTAGGGGAAAGAATCGTAACTTTGGAACGGATGTTTATTGTACGCGAGGGAATAAGAAGAAAAGACGACTCTCCACCTCAAAGGTATTTTGAATCATTAAACGATTTAAGGCTAGACAGAGAAAAATTTGAGCAAATGCTAGATGAATATTATCAGTTCCGTGGTTTTGATAAAGAAGGTAGGCCATTGGAAGAAACCATAAAGCGTTTGGGGTTGAAATAATGAAGGTGGCTGTTATTGGTGCTGGGGCAATAGGGAGTTTGGTAGCTGGCTATCTTAGCAAAGAGGGAATTGATGTAACCTTAATTGGTAGAAGAAAGGATGTTTTAGCCATTAAAGAAAATGGGCTTGTAATAGAAGGAGTAAGAGGCAGAATAGTTATTCCAATTGATGATATTAAAGACAAAATTGAGAATAATGCAGATTTTATTATTCTGGCCGTTAAGACACAGGACATTCCTTTTATCTTAAATGATATTTCTCCAAATATGCCCATTCTTACCGTGCAGAATGGGCTAAGGGCAGAAGAGATGCTCTTAGCGTCTATCCCAAAGGAAAACATTATCAGCAGCATTGTTATGTTTGGGGCTACATACCTTGAGCCAGGTAAAATTTTACATAACTTTGAGGGAGATTGGATTATTGGTAAGGCATTTGTTGAAAATGATACAGAGGTGGAAACAATAGCAAGTCTTTTGAATAAGGTATTTTCTGTCCATATCACAGAAGAAATAAGAGAGATGAAATGGCTAAAATTATTTTTAAACCTAAATAACTGCCTTCCTGCCTTAATGGGTAAGAGCATGCAGGAGACATTTTCTGACTTAGAGATTTGCAAATTAAGCATTGAGTTTCTTAAAGAGGCATTGATGGTAATTAATAAAGCACAAATCAGATTAAAGTCCTTACCAGATTTCCCTTTAGAAAGGCTTTATGCATTAACAAATATGCCGCTAGAAGAAGCAGCAAAAATATTCTCAAGCATTATGACAAATCTCAGTGAAGAACCACTTTATGGCTCAATTCTTCAAAGCATAAAGAGGGGCAGGCCTTCAGAGATTGATTATATCAATGGAGAAATAGCTTCTTTGAGTGAAAAGATAGGAATAGACGCACCTTTAAACAAAAAGGTAGTGGAAATGGTGCATGCAGTAGAAAAAAGAGGTGATTTTTTTGAGTCAGAAGAGATTTTAGGTGAATTTAGGAGGTAAAGATGGAATTAAAATTCCCACGTTTTTTGGTTACGGTAAGCAAGGTAAGAGGAAAATGCTATCAAGGTTACAAAGAAGGAGACAAATTTATCTTTGAAGATTTCACCAAGACCCCTGAAGGTTTTTGTCAGGGGGCAGCCACTGCACTTTTCCCCTGTCTTTATGCCTTGACCTTTGGGGCAGAGTTCCCTTTTGAAGAAAATCCTCGTTCTATTCATACCAGCTGTCCAGATGGAGGCAGAATTGAGTTTTTTACCCAAGTGCTAACCGATTCAGGGAAGATAGAAATAAAGAAAAAGGAGAAACAAAGCGGACCCAACCCAAAGAAAATGATTATCAGCGTGGAGGAAGTAACTGGTAAATGTTTTTATGGTTATAAAGTAGGAGATGAGATTGAAGTAATTGGGCTGAAAACCCCAAAAGATTTTTGTGGAGCCGCCTACAATGTCCTTTTCCCTGTACTTTTTGCCTTAAATTTTGGGGCAAAATACCCATTTGAGGAGGAAAATGCTAATTCCAGGGTGACCTGCCCCGATAATGCAAACATCAGGTTTAAAGTAAGGAGGGTAGAATAAAGTATGAAAAAACGGGTGGTTGTTACAGGCATAGGTGTCCTTTCTCCCAATGGTATTGGTAAAGAGGTATTCTTTGAAGGTATGATTTCAGGCAAATCAGGGGTAAGAAAAGTAACTGATTTTGATGTATCTCCATTTCGCTCCCAGATAGCAGCTCAGATAACTGATTTTAATCCATATGCCTTTGGCCTTACCAAAGAAGAGGTAGAGAGGATGGACCGCTATGTGCAGTTTGCCATTGCGGGGACAGAGATGGCCATAGAAGATGCCAAGCTTTTTTTAGATAAAGAACAAAAGGATAGAGTGGGTGTTTGTTTAGCCAACGCCATCTGTGGCACAAAATATATGGAAGAAGAGTTCGTTAGGGTAACAAATGGGGGAAAGGAACCAATTGATCCTAGAAAAGCAAGACCTTATCTCTATGATGCCTCTATGTTTAATACCCCTTCTAGTGAAATAAGCGCACGCTATCAACTAAAAGGTATTTGCACCACTGTTTCCACTGGTTGCACCGCTGGCACAGATGCGGTGGGTTTTGCTTATGAAGCTATCCAAAATGGTGAGGCAGACATTATGATTACCGGTGCATCTGAAGCACCTCTTTGTCCTATCACCTTTGCTGCCTTTGATGTCTTGAAGGTCATTTCTTCTAGAAATGAAGAACCTGAGAAGGCATCAAGACCCTTTGATAAAGAAAGAGATGGATTTGTGCTTTCCGAAGGTTGTGGCATTTTAATATTAGAAGAATTAAACCATGCCTTAAAGAGAGGTGCTCATATCTATTGTGAAATCACTGGTTTTGGCACCTGTTGTAATGCCTATCATATGACAGATCTGCCAGCAGATGGCGAAAGCATGGTGGCATCTATAAATTTTGCCTTAAAGGATGCACAATTACCGCCTGTATCAATAGGCTATATAAACGCCCATGGCAGCTCCACCAAACAAAATGATATATTTGAAACCAATGCCTATAAAAAAGTCTTTGGTAATAAAGCCTATGATATCCCTATCAGTTCTCTCAAGTCTATGATTGGTCATCCTTTAGCTGCTGCCAACAGCATAGAACTGGTAGCCAGTGTTTTAATCTTTGAAAGAGATATTTTGCCACCTACCATAAATCAAGAAGTATCTGACCCAGTGTGTGATTTGGACTATATTGCCAATAAGGCAAGGGAAAAACGAGTTGATCACATCCTTAAAACCAGTAGTGGTTTTGCCGGTGTTCATTCCTCTATGATATTGAGTAGGTGGAATTCACCATGAAAAACATAGCTGTTACTGGAATAGGAATAGTTGCCTCTCCTGGGGTGTCTAAAGAAGAATTCTGGCAAAATATCAAAGCAGGGAAGTCTTTTATTTCCCCTATTACTAGGTTTGATGCCTCAAGATACCTTTCCCAAGTAGCAGGTCAAATCGAAAATCTAAACACAAATCATCTTCCTCGCCGCCTTTTAAAAAAGATGGATAGATTTTCGGTGATGGCCTTAACAGCTACTGAGGAGGCCTTAAAAGACGCCTTTTTAGATTTGACCCAGGAAGATCCCTATAAGATAGGTATTTTTACAGGAAATGCACTAGGAGGATGGCTCTATGCAGAGACAGAACTCCGTGATCTCTATGTAGAAGGCAGAGAAGGGGTGAGTCCATATCTGGCCAGTGCCTGGTTCCCAGCCGCCCCTCAGGGTCAGATTTCTATTTATTACGGCATAAAGGGATATAGCAAAACAGTAGTGGCAGACAAGGCCAGCGCTTTAATGGCCATTGGCTATGCAGCTCAAGTAATTGGACACAAAAAAATAGATGTTGCTTTAGCTGGGGGTACTGAGGCTCCAGTCACTCCTTATGCCCTGCTTTGCTGCAGCACAGAGGGTTCTATTTCAAGAGGGCCTTATCGACCTTTTGATAAAGAAAGAAATGGGTTTGTTATTGGTGAAGGGGCAGGGATTTTGGTTTTAGAAGATGTAGAACATGCCTTAAAAAGAGGGACAAATATCTATGGATTCATTAAAGGCTATGGAAGCTTTTGTGATGGTGTGGATCGCATCATGCCCGATCCAAATGGAAAGGGATTGGCCAAGGCAATAAAGGCTGCTTTAGATACGGCTGGTTATGAACCTGAAGAGATTGATTATATATGTGCTGATGGAGTAGGAACAAAATGGGGAGATATCAGTGAGACCAGGGCTATAAAAGAGGTATTTGGTAGCTACGCCAAAAAGATACCGGTGAGTGCACCAAAGTCCATGTTTGGGCATCTGCTGGGAGCTTCTGGTGCAGTTGACCTCATTATTACCTTTTTGGCCATGCAAGATGGCGTTATTCCTCCAACCATAAATTATCAAACACAAGACCCTGAATGTGATTTAGATTATGTGCCAAATAAATGCAGGCTAAAAGAGGTTAAGAAGGCCCTTGTTATCTCTCGTGGCCGAGGGGGCATAAATGCCGTTTTGGCGGTAGAAAGGAGGTGAAACAATGGAAAATATTGAAAAAAGAATAAAGGAATTATTTGTTAAACTATTTGATATGAAACCAGAAGAGGTAACTTTAAAAGCAAATCTGAATGATGATTTGGGGATGGATTCAACTGAGATGGTGGAATTGATAGTGGCCTTAGAAAAGGAATTCAAGATTGGGATTGAAGATGGTGAGATTACCAATAAACATTGTGTAAGTGATGTGGTAAGGATTGTAGAAGATAAGCTTAAGCAATGAGGATTATAGACTTAAGTCTCCCTATAGATGACAATGTTTTTGAACCCATTCCCGTAGAGATAAAAAGATGGGAACATAAAAGGGGTGGGGATTGGTTTGGTTTAAGGTGGGCTTTCTCAAAGAGGATGAGGGGAATTTTAAATTATATTACAGGAAGGGAGAGAATCACACACCGCTCCTTTAAAGATGGAAACTTTTTGGCCCTAGAACAAGTCAAGGCCACGGTGCACACAGGCACCCATCTTGATGCCCCACATCATTTTGGACCTTGTTCTCAAGGGAAAAGGGCAAAGAAAATAGAAGAAATCCCTTTAGAGTGGTGTTATAGCAACGCTGTGGTCTTAGAAGTTTCTCATAAAAGACCAGGAGAGTTTATTACCAAAGAAGATATACAAGAGGCACTTAAAAAAATAAAATACCAGATAAAACCATTTGATATTGTACTCATCCGTACTGGGGCAGATAGATTCTGGGGGACAAAGAAATACTTTTCCCATTTTCCAGGAATGAGTGAAGAGGCAGTGGCTTATATTGTGGGGTTTAAGGTAAAGATTATTGGGATTGATACCTTTAGTTTTGACCGTCCCTTTCCCGCTATGATTAAAGATTTTTTTAAGACAAAGGACAATAGCTATCTCTGGCCTGCCCATTTTTATGGGAGAAAAAAGGAGTATTGCCATATAGAAAGGCTGACCAATCTGGATAAAATTCCCAAACCTTATGGATTTAAAGTGGCTTGCTTTCCCATAAAGATAAAAAATGCAAGTGCGGCCTGGATAAGGGCGGTAGCCATTATTGAATAAAAGGAGGAAAAAAATGGGACACACAGTAAATTCTATTTTAATCGAGGCACCTTATGATTTGGTGTTTGACATTTCAAACGATATTGAAAGGTGGACAGAGCTATTTGGGGGCGAATATAAAGAGGCAAAGATATTAAACAGAGAAGGAAATAAGATAACATTTCAATTAACTACTAATGAAGGCATGTCTTGGCAATCCTTTCGCCTTCTATTTAAGGATTATTACTTTACTTATGCCCAAAGGGTAGAACCCATGTTCCCTTTTAAATACATGAAGATCATTTGGCTTTATACTCCTTTACCTGAGGGAATACTTATGACCTGGATTCAGGATTTTTCTATGGCAGAAGAGGCAAAATTTACAGATGAGCAGGTGGAAGGTTTTATCAATAAACACTCCAGAGAAAACTTAAAGATATTTAAAGAAGTAATAGAAAAAGAGGCAAAGAAATGAATGAATTAAATGGGAAAACGGCCATTATTACAGGAGCCAGTGGTGGAATTGGTAAGGCCATCGCAAAGGCATTGGCCAGAGAAGAGATGAATCTGGTCATTGCTGCCCGTGGGAAAGAAGTGCTTGAGGAAACAGCAAAGGAATTTACTTTAAAATATAAAGTAAAAGTACTGCCTGTGCCCTGTGATGTAACAAAACAGGCTGATTTAGAAAATTTAGTAAATATTGCAATTAAAGAGTTTAAAAAAATAGATGCCTTAATCAATAGTGCCGGTATCAGCAGTCAATATCCCTTTCAAGAACAACCATTAGAAGACATCCCAAGGCTTGTGTATACCAATTATTTTGGCCCGGTAATGCTTACACGTTTAATCATTAATCACTTTATAGAGAATAAAGGTGGGGCCATTATAAACATTGTTTCTGGCTCCACCTTAGTAGATCCCCCACCAAGGAACTTTATTGTCTATACCTCGCTTAAACAGGCATTAAGGGCTTTTGGAAAGGGACTTTTTTGGGAATTGAGAGATTTTGGCATAAAGGTAACCTCTATCATGCCTGGGGTCACAGATACAGCCTTAACCCATAAGTTAAAAAACATTTCTGTAGATAAATCACGTCTTATGGGCACAAAGGCCATAGAGGATGCCATAAGGTTTGCCCTTACTGTGCCACCAAATGTCTGTCCTCTGGAGATTTCAGTGATTAATCAACGTACACCTTGGACGAGACCTGTCATTCCATATAAGCAGGAGCATCCTCAAAAATGATCTTTGATGCCCACACCCACTGGTTACCCAAAAAGATCATTGAAAATGCCCACTTTTTCTCTCCTGTTTGGGGAGATATTAAAAGACAGCTAGAGGTAATGGATAAACTTAAAGTTGATAAAGCACTGCTTGTTTATCCTACTACTGACGCTCACAAAAGGATGGAATCAAAAGAAGTTGTGAGGATTTATAACAATTCCATTGCTGAAATCATAAATAAATACCCCCAAAGATTTGTGGGAACAGCTATCTTACCCATAGATGATGCAAAAGCAATGGTGAAGGAATTTGAAGACATTAAAAAAATGGGATTTAAGGCTATTTCTCTAGCCACAAGCTTTGAAGGTATCTATTTAGACCATGAAAGATTTTATCCTCTTTATGAAAAAGCAGAAATATCAAATATGCCTATTTTTGTTCATCCTCAAATTATAGCACCTATAGGTTATGAAAGAGTAAAAGACCCCTTGCTTACTCCTGTAATTGAATTTGTGTTTGATACCACAATGTGTATTGGGAAATTGATAGGAGCAGGCATATTCAATAAATTTGAAAATCTAAAATTTATCTTTGCCCATTTAGGAGGGGTAATGCCCTTTATCAAAGAGAGATTTGATAGTATATATAAAATGCTTAGGAAGAGAAATATAGTTAAAGACCTCTTTGCTATGCCTAGTGAATGTTTAAAACAGATATATGTAGATACAAGTGGAGCTACATCTCATTCTGCTCTTATGTGCACCATCGAAATGGTAGGAGCAGACCATATTTTATGGGGGAGCGATTACCCAGGCAATCCTGATATACCTAATTCAATTAAGGCCATAGAGGAGTTAAAGATCTCTGAAGAAGAAAAGAAAAAGATACTCGGTGAAAATATAGAAAGATTGTTAAAATGAAGAAACAGAGAGAACTTAGCTAGAATAAACTCTTACAAAATTGTTATAAAATTGTCAATCCCTTACTTACTCCCCAAGCAATAAATGCAGCCAGGGCATGAACTTCTGAGCCTTTGTCTTAATATTCCAATATGGATTATAACCCAATTCGGCAAAGATAAACCAAGCCGTCGCCCCTATATGGAGCCTTGCATTGTATACCCAGTCAAATCCAGTAGTTACCCCATCATGAGAGGCTGCTACTAGACCTCTGCCATTTGCATTTTGGGCCTCTTTTTGCGCCTTTCTTAATTCTCTAAGATAAGTATTTGCCTTGGTCTCTTCCCCTATAATTTGATAGGCAATGACCATGTGTGCTGTGCCCTCAAACCATATCCCATCTTTGTCGTTGTTAAAATCAAAACCCTTAAAACCATCAGCCTCTACATAGCAATTATTTTCTGCCCATTCCATAGCTCTTTTATATTTATCACCAAGTGCCATTATTGCCCAGGCTTGTATATCAAGGGGAATGTTTGATTTGTTTATAGTAACCCCATCTTCTAAAGTACCTGTCCAGAAGTGCCCCTCTTTTTCATCCCACATGGATTCAACAAAGGCCTTGGCATATAAGGCCCTTTCTTTCCACTTTTCATCCCCTGTAAGCCTATACAATCTAGCAAATGCAACATAGACATCTATATTGTGCTCTGTAGATTTCCAGAGGATCTTTGTTTGCCCTTGAGGATTATTAGCTGTCTTCTCCCAGCCCTTATAGCCTCCGGTATAACCACCTTCCCCTCTAATATCTTTACAATTATTTTCTATCCATTCTCCAAGGATTATTGCTGAGTTTAAGTATTTTTCCTCTCTTGTCTTTTCATAAAAGGAGAGAAAAGCAATCATAGCCCAGGCAACATTACCAGTATAGGTGCTTACACAATATTCATCTTCATACCATTTATCTTCTTCTGTATCCCACCAGCCAGGCATCCTTACAGTAAATTCCTTTCCATGTGGCCTCCATCCAGGAAAAAGCTTTAGGTCTCCACCTTGATAGGCATTGCGGAGGCGGCCATCGGTAAAATATCTATCATGCCCTATAGCATAACAGATGGCATCCGCAATAAGTCTTGCACGCCTTAAATCATCTTCAGTCCCATTTGCCAAAAATGCCAAGAGCACTAAGGCATTATCGTATACATAGGCCGTATTCTTTAAAATAGGTTTATCGGTAGGCAATAGCTCATAACTTACAAGAAACCTTGGTTCATCTAGACGGCTTTTATCATAGCGGATATCGTCTAGATAAAAGATAATACTTTTGTTGTTGTTTTGAGGGGCATTTGTTACCCACCCAAACCCACCAATGACATAGCTTAAATCTAGACCAGTTAAATCTATTGTATATTGCTGCCAGTTTTTAGTTAAAGTCCTATAACACGGTGTTACCAATTTCCCACAAATAGTTACCTTAGGTGAAGAGTCTGGATAAGAAGCAATAGGATTACCACTAATTGGGTCCCTTCCTACTCCAAAGGCAAAAAATTCTACCCTTTCTCCACCATCCTTACCTCTAGCCCAAAAGGTAAGCTTTTTAGCACCAGTTAAATTAAAGCCTGCATCAGGATAATCACCCCAGTTAGCTTTAGGCTGAGTTTCCTCTCCCTCTAGTACTCCATTCATAAGATACCAACCGCCCCAGCTACCTCCAGTTCCATAAAACTTATTTTCTATACAGTCAGCACCACGGTAAGGGTCTTCTTTACAACCAGGTTTAATCTCTACATCTTCTCCCATCCTTGCCAGCATCACAAAATGATTACCTGCCGCTGATAGATCGGTATAAACATCAAAATTTCTATGATACCTATCCATAACATCATATAAATGCAGCTTTGCATCAAACTCTGGTTGGGCAAAACCTATTGAGCCTGCACACGCAATACTAATTACAAATAAAGTAACTACTATTATTCTAATCATGATTTTGTAATGACCCCCTCCAAGGTGGACATATTTTAGCCCATTTTAAGGTAGATGTCATTAAGCAGCCTCCCTGACAATAATTTTGATAAAACTTCTGCTCAAATTCAAGTGGGCTTAAATAACCCAAAGCCGAATGCACATATTCACGGTTATACTTTGCAATCCAATCTCTTATTACTTCTTTTGCTTCTGTTAAGCTTGTAAACTCATGCAGCCAAATAACTTCTTCCTTCTTGGGCTTACTTCTTGTAGGCCTTCTCTTGGCCTTGTATATCTTGCGCTCTACTAAAAGTCCGTTTTCTTTCATTAACTTATAAATCCGCTTCTGATTTACTTTAATACCTTCCCTACTATACCTTAACCAGGCCCTAACACGTCTATAGCCCCAAAAGGGATGTTCTCCTTTTATGGCCTTAATCCTTTGAACAAGCATCCTGTTAGTCTGATCAAATTTACCCCCTTTGGTTTTATTAATCTGCTTACCTTCTCCTTTTTGCTCTGACTTTTTAGATAACACATCATAGTATCTGCTCCGACTAATTCCTAAACTAAAACAGGCGTCTTTGATCGTAAAGCCTCCTTTTACTAGTTCCTTCACTGCTCCTACCTTATCCCGAATAACTCCTCGGTTTTTTTTAATACCTCAATCTGAACAGTCTGTTTGCCTATGATTCTCTGAAGCCTTTTAATTTCTGCCTTGAGCATGGCTTCCTTTTTAGATGGAACACCATAAGCTAGGGCATTTTTGCCAGCTTCTAAAAACCTATCACGCCATTTGTAGTACTGAGACTGAGAAATTTGATGCTCTCTACAGATTTCAGCAACAGATTGCTCTCCTTTGAGTCCTGCCAATACAATGGCCATTTTTTCTTCTTCTGAAAGATACCTTTTTTTCATCTTTTCCCTCCTCTAGTAGAGTAATCTAATTATACCTCTACCTCCGGGCCGTGTCCTGCTCCCCTAGGGGAGCAGGACATTTGGGGTCTCCTTCTTGGTCCGTTATATATAAGTGGATGTTTTGTCCTTTCTTTTCCCATTCTGGTTGTGTAAGTATTATCACACCTATACAGGCTGTTGAAAAACTCAGATGCATATTACCTTTACCCAACCTGTTCCCTAGTTTAGCACGCCGCTTCGCTTGCTGTCAAAGCTGCTCCGTTTCACTTCGCACCCTTTGGGCTTACGGCTTTGACAGCGCTGCGCAGCGTGCTCTTGAAAAATTAAGGTTGGTGAGAAAGAAAAATATTTTATTCCTTTCGACTAACTCTACTTTTTAAAAAGCAGATTGCGGAGTGCCATCAAGACTGGCGAAAGCCACCCTGAAAGGGCTTGGTCTTGATGGCTTAACGGAGCAATCTGCTAAGCTATAAATAGGTTGGTGAAGTTAATCTTGAAGTATCACTGCCACCTAAAAGCTGAAACAACCAATACAAAGGTTATATTTGGTGAAGCTAAGGAGTATATGGGACTTCGTGTAGCTAAATTCAGGCGATTATGGAATGTAGATGAACAATTTTTACTCACAGCTACAGTCCAAAACATTAAAAGGATGGTGAAACTACTTCATAGAGGTAACAAAGAGGCCAGAGAGGCTATCCAGGGGATGGCAAATTTCTCTAATTATGTCATCAAATGGTTTAGGTTTATTATAATAGATTTTTCAAAAACACTCCTGTCTGCCCCAGGCAAGCCTGCGGATAATATTTTGCTCTTGTTAGTCCATGAACAGGTCTGAGAAAAAAATGATTTTTTCAACAGCCTGTTAATACTTAAAACTGTTTTTGGCATTAAAACATTTGGATTTTGACATTTGGATTTTTTAGACCATATTTAAACGTTTGTTCTTTTTGTTAAATTACTTATGGCCTGACTTTGACATGGCCCTGATGGCTAAACTGGAAAAATTTGGGAAGTAGATTCAAGAATCTAACATATTATCATTTGTCTCAATCTAGTTAAGTGATTAGGCCGCATATTTTAGAATATCCAGCTCTGAACCGCTCTCAACAGCATACTCTGCTTTTTCAAGAAGTTTTTTTGTAACTTCCTCAGATAAATAATATTCACCACAATTCTGACAAACTTCAGCTGGAACATTTTTAATGATAACTGTCGTTTCTCCTCTTGTGAGAGTAACCGTAACCGTTCCAAATTTTGTTTCTCCTTGTTTACAAATTACACATTTCATTTTTTCTCCTTGTTTTAAAATCATTTTCCCATAATTCAGGATCTGGTATGTAAACTGTTACTACAACACAAAGTTTAGCACCTTCATCAAAAGCTACTATTATGTGTAACGGTTGTATGCCCATCCAACTAAGATACACAACTCTGCCTGCCATGTTATATAACTTCCAGCGCCTGTCTGCCAACAGGCAGGAATGATCTTTATCTGGTGTTTTTCATACCCTTTAGGCAAAGTGTTTAAAGGACAAAACATTACCTTGCCTAAATTCATCCCCTCGTGTTAATTCCCATTGAAAATTGACCCCCCTTAGTTATTACTCGTAGCTCCCATTTTCTCCTTTGTTCTATAGCTAGGGCCATTAATGGCAATAATATGACTATGATGCAAAAGCCTGTCAAGTATCGCTCCTGTCTGCCGACAGGCAGGGAGGCAATTATATCATCACAAAATATTTCTCCCCATTCTTCAAAAGGTTTGTTTGAACCTCCGCACCCTTTGGGCTTACGGCTTTGACAGCGCTGCGCCGCGTGCTCCTGAAAAATTAAGGTTGGTGAGAAAGAAAAAAACTTTTTTCCTTTCAACCAACTCAGAGTAGTAGAGTAGGGTCAAACCTACAAAATACAGTTGACAAAGAAGGTATTCCTTATGATAACTCCCAAAATTCCTGATTGATTTTTGGACAAAGCCATTTTATAACACTTCCTCTAACTCCCTGTGTATCTCTTGACTTGGCTTTTATCCTTGGCTTATTTTTCAGAAAATATAAAAACAGCTATGATAGAATACAAAAAATTTGTAAGCCCTCAGGCAGGAACAAATATACTCCCAGAGATGGAAAAGAAACTTGGAGAATCAAATGAATTAAGAAAGGAAATAGATGAGATTATTAATTAGGCAATCTTTTGTTTCTGATTTAGTATCTTCTTCTCAAACTCAAAGGAATAAGATAACAGCGAGGTTAAATCTATCTTCTTAGAAGCATTCAAAATTTCAATTCCTACTATTTTATCCTCAGAGGTCGTATCTATATTAACACCCTCAGTGATTTCAATAACCCCCTCTGGTGATTCATCTCCAAGCTTCAAATACAATGCGTCTACTTCATCATCATAATAAACTTTCATTTCTTTCTTCCTTTTTTAAAAGGATAATTTGTAATCACTGTTATTATATCGTTTTCTACAGAAATAACAATCTTTAAGGGATATTTAAAACCTTCAACATCTTCTATAATTTCTTGATTACCTTGAGATAAATTCTTACCTTCTAAAATATTTTTAACCATCTCTTCTGAAATTTTATATAATTTTGCCCTTCTTCTTGCATGACGAGAAAATTTTATCTTCATAAGGTATAATCTTTATTAGTTTTTGTATAACGTTAAGGGTGAGCCGCCGAGGTTACGAAGTCGGCTCCACCCTCTTGTTATACGCCTTGGGCAGGTTTAACATTTTCGCTTGTGCGGCTTCTAATATCGAATCACGAATAAAGGAACTTGCTTCCAGAATCTCTATGCCGATTAGCTCGCCCTTTTCATTTAGTTCTATCGTAATATTTGGGCTTAACTCGACACTGCCTGCCTCTATTTCATCGGAAATGATTAGATGCAAGATATCCTCTTCTTTGAAATAGTTCATTTTTGGCTTATCCATGCCTAAACCTCCCCGCCTTGAGGCGGAAGTTTATTTGTTGTCGAGTTGTAGTATGAATAGTGATTGGCGTTACTTCATTACCCTTTTCCTCATACGGAATCAGAACCAGCCTATCATCATGCCTTTCCACTACGATCACACGTTGTGTTATTGTATCAAAATACCTCTCTGTGGAATACCGTATTATGTCTTCTATTTTGGCTATCTTAAATTGGCCCTGTACTTCATATAACTGGTCCAAGTAATGGAACATTTCTCCGCGCTGTTCAAATCGACCTCCAGGTGTCATCCTCAATACTTCAGTCCAGTAGGTATAACTATATAATTCTAATGCCTAAAAGCATATTACTATCCCTCATAATCTCTGTCAATGAAAACCCTTAATCAATCTATCTTTTTCTTTCTTAAAATTTGTCAAAGATTGTCCTGGCCCTTTTAACTTCCTGAAGGCTTCAGCGGACAGCAACACCCCGGTTGCGTAAGTAGTCCTTCAAGTCACCAATTTTAATGATCCCAAAATGGAACACAGACGCGGCAAGTAAGATTGTAGCACCTGCTTCAACTGCCTGATAGAAATGATCCAATTTCCCTGCGCCACCGGAGGCCACCACATCGGCCGAAACCGCTTCCTTAATCGCTTTGATCAGCGGCAGATCATAACCGGTCTGCACGCCGTCAGCCGCTTTGCTTGTAGGCAGAATAACCGGAACACCGTATCCGTCAACGCGCTTTGCCCATTCGATCGCATCTGCACCAGTGGCTGTGCGTCCTCCATCAATATATACTTCATAGCCTGAGGGCATGGCTGGGTTCTGATCTACGTCGATGGCCACCGTCACCTTCTCGGCCCCCAGCGCTTTAACCATTTCTTCGACCAGCTCAGGCTTCCGAAAGGCGGCACTGCTGATGGATACCTTGTTTGCTCCCGCGTTTAGCACTAACTCGGCCGATTTAACATCAGATATACCGCCGCCAACGGTGAATGGCACAGTTGTGACTTCGGCGACGCGTTTAACTACGTCGAGCATGGTGGTCCTACCTTCCACCGTGGCTGTAATATCCAGTAGCGCCAGTTCGTCTGCACCAGACTCACAATAAGCTCGTGCGCATTCAACCGGATCACCAGCGTCTCGTATGTCCACGAAATGGACGCCCTTGACAACGCGTCCGTTCTGCATGTCCAGGCACGGCATGATTTTAATTACTTGATCCAATGTTTCCCTCCTGTTTACTTTGTTTTATAGATCCATCCTTTTTCTTCACTATCTATTAAAAACATGTCATTATCTGTGCCTCACCGGCCATCGATAATTTTCATCACATACCCCAACTCCACCTTGGTCTATGTACCCCAACTATATATTCTACTGCCTAAAAGCATATTACTATCCCTCATAATCTCTGTCAATGAAAACCCTTAATCAATCTATCTTTTGTTCTTAGGCAGTATAATATTTCATATATTTAAAATGAATGTGTATTAGAAAATTTGAAAATTTAAAGTTTATCTTTGCCCATTTAGGAGGAGTAATGCCCTTTATCAAATAGAGATTTGATAGTATATATAAAATGCTTAGGAAGAGAAATATAGTTAAAATATAAAAAGACCATTTAAAATGAAGAAACAGAGAGTAGTCATAATTGGTGCAGGTTTAAGTGGTTTAGCTGCTGCCGCTTTTCTTTCAAAAGCAGGTTTTCAAACAAAAATCTTTGAAAGAACCGCTTATATAGGCGGGAGATGTCGGAGTGTTTTATATGGAAACTCGGAATTTGGGAAATACCCATTTGATGTAGGCCCCATATTCTCAGGCCTTAATGTTGTTAAACTTATTAAAGAGAGACTAAAGGAGGAGATTGCCTTTAAAATAGCTCCTGTTAAAATTCATATATTTTGTAAGGGAAAGTGTCCTATAACTATACCGCCTACCTTTAGTGAGCTCAGAAAAACCGGGCTTTCCATATTTGAAACAATATCCTTGAGTTATAGATTATGGAGACAAAAACAATTTGATGCCTATTCATACATGAGTTCCCATCATGATATTGCTTGTTTTCTTACAAAAAATCAATTTATGCGAAATATATTTAATATGAGGGCCGCTCTCTTTCATGGATGTCTGCCTGACGATATGCCAGGTTATACATTCAATCCTAAAGGGTATGGCAGGCCTTTCTATCCCCTCGGAGGGATGCAAAATATACCAGATACCCTTTTAAATATCATAAAAAAATATGATGGGCAGATATACACCACTGCCCCTGTGGGTAAGATTTTAATAAAAAATAATAAGGCATTTGGGGTGTCGGTTCATGGAGAATCTGTTAGGGCTGATTTTATTATAAGTAGTGTAAGCATTGTTCAGACAGTATTAAAGCTTTGTAAAGATACAAAATTTAATTCTATATTTCTCAATCAAATTAAATCATATAAGCAAGGTTTACAGGCCTCAATGGTTTTTATGATTGTTGATAAAGCTAAAATCAATGTAGAAGATGGTAATGTGTTATATGTTTACTTGCCACCATATGACTTAAATAAAACCATGCACCAGCTTTTTAAGGGCATCTATCCAGATGAACCACCATTTGGGGTATTTTTAACTAGGGGTAATAAAGCATTTAGACCAGCAACACTTTTATTTTATACCCCCAAAGGGGAGACAAATAAACAACGCCTGATTCAAGAAGCTGAACGTCTGGTTGAAAAAGCTGCTCTGTTTATCCCGAAGTTTACCAGCAGCATTCTTTGGAAAAAGACCGTTACTTCACTGGATTATCCACATGAGATAGGATTTAAAAGCTGTGTCTTACCAGTGGCAGAAAGCAAGGGTTATAAAAAAATGCCATTTAAATTACCTGTAAAAAATCTATTTAATGTAGGCTCTTCTGTCTTACCTGCTGGTGGAGGAACAGTGCAAGCGGTAAAATCGGGCTTAGAGTGTGCTGAGTTTATTTGCTCTTTAAGCCGAGAATGAGCATAGGTGACCCCTTACTGATACCTTGCACCCTCGGGTGTATGACAATTTTACACTACGATTAAAGTCATTGAACATCCCCCGAAATTTAGGCGTTAATCTTTAAATCCAAATTTCAAAATCCAAATATCAATTGAAATCCAAATGTCTTAATGCCAAAACATTAAATCAGTGAGTAGTGAAATAGTGAGGGAATGAAATAGCCAAATGTAGTGGAATTGGGGTCTATAATTAAAAGTGAGAGTAAAAAATAGGGAATGAAATTAAGAAGCCTTCTTTATGTGATATAAATGATAAATGGCTAGGGGAACATTTGTGGCTAACGGGGTCAGTCAATAATGTTGAATTATTGTGACTCGGTTTGAATTGCCGGATGTTCTCCTGCCAATACCCTGTCTAATGGAAAGGTGCCTTTAAGTGGCTATTATAGACGGGATAAAGGTATTGGCAGAGCCATAAAATATCAAACATAAAGGAGGGTGAGGCGTGAAAAGGTTATCTGGAGGAATCGATATTGGCAGTGATAATCATCACATAATTATCATGGATGATGAAGAACAGATTTTGTATGACCAGAAGATAGCACACAAATTCAGTGAATTTTATAAGGCAGTTAGAGAATTTAGAGAGATTGAGAAAAGAGAAGGTGGGATAATATCATTTGCAATTGAAGGAAAGAATGGATACGGAGCACCATTTGATCGGATACTTATAGAGAGCGGATTCACCTTATACAATGTAGATAATTTAAAATTAAAACAATTTCGGAATGTATTTGGGGCAGAATGGCGTAACGATAAAAGGGACGCAAAAATGTTAGCAAAAATGCTGAAATTAAGAGATTATTTAGACGCTGAAAATGAAAAGGCATTCATTGCGGTAGAGAAGGCAACAAAAATCAATGAAAAGTTAAAGATTCTGTCTCGGCATCAACAAACCCTGATAGATGAGAAGATAAGGTTGCAAAACAGGCTTCGAAAAAGGCTATTAGAAGTATGTCCTGAGATATTAGAGATTGGTGATACAGACAGCAAGAAGATGTTGAGGCTTCTGGTAAGGTATCCTGATTTTTCGAGATATAAGGGACTTACTATGGGAGCTTTACTTAAAATAAAGATGATTGGNAAAAAACAGGCCTCTTTAATGTTAGAAAGTCTTCGCAACACAAAATACGTCGAAGAACTGGCAGATATATACAAAACGATTATATCATCTCATTCTCGGCGTATTTTAGAACTAAAAGAGGAGATTGAGATGTTGGATAAGAAGCTGGAAAAGCTAGGAGAAAAGAGTTCTGAGGTCAAGCGTTTAAAAAGTATCTCAGGAGTAGGAACAAAGCTTTCAAGCAGATTGGTCGGAGAAATTGGAGATATCAANAGATTTAAAAACGAGAGGCAACTTGCGATCTATTGTGGTGTAGCCTGTATAGATGATGAGTCTGGTAAACACAAAAGGACAAGAGTTGTATATAAGGCTAATAAGATATGTAAAGCAACTATGATTGAAATTGCGGGCTGCACAATTCGGTATGTTTCAGAATCCGCTACTTACTATGCTAAAAAACGGACTGAAGGGAAAGAGCATAACCATGCCTTGCGCTGCCTTGCTAGACAATTGATAAAAGTTATTTTTAAGATGTTAAAAGAAGATCGAGACTATATCTTAAAGGAGGAAATGGAGAAGGCTGCTTAAAAAATATTTCCATTTTTTACTTGACTTTTTAAATGGAAAGTTCTAACCTACAAAATACAGTTAAGAAAATAGAAAACGGAAAACAGAAATTTCCAGTTCCAACGTGTTAACTTGCAACTTTTTAACTTGCAAACTTTCTAACTTACAACTTTGTAAACGTGCATAAAGAAGGAAAGGGAAACGGGAAACAGAAAATAGGAAATAGAAATTCCCAATTCCCAGTTCCTAATTCCCAATTCTAACGTGCTAACGTTCCAATTTGACAGGAGGCGATTTTGCATTTTTCAATTTGCATTCTGCATTGAGCCATTGCGCTTAACATTTGGATCTCCGTTAAAATTACTTTGACGAAGTCCTGGCCCTGTTAAAGTCAAAATTGAATTGAACTGTAAACTGTGTTAGGATAAAAAAATGCGTAAAATATTTATTTTTTTATTTTTATTATTTTTTTGGGGATGTAGTTACCATTTTAGTTTGGATAAAATAAAAAAAGAACCCAGAGCAATAAAAATCACAAAAATTTACATTGAGCCTTTCATAAATAGGACACCAGAGAGAAAGTTGGAAAATCTTTTGATAAATAAGTTGGTATATGAATGTAATACTGGAGAAATAGAGGTAGTAAGAAAAGAAAGAGCAGAGGCCTTCTTAACCGGGGAATTTACGGCCTATGAGGCTACAGGAATTGCCTTTACCAAGGGTGAATATACTGCCACTGGAAGGGTGAGAATAGCGGTTAAGGTAAGGTTAACAGACAAGAAAAAAAATAGGCTTTGGGAAGAGAGAGAATTGAGTGATCAGGAAGAATTTCAAATTACTACCAATCCTTCCCAAACCCAAGATAATAGAGAAAAGGCTATCTCTCGGATTATGCAAAGGATAGCCGAGCAAATTTACGAAGAATTAAGAGTAGCGGTTTTTTAGTCCTAAAATTAAATCTGTGAAACAAAAGAGTAGAAGAATCCTAGCTTAACAAGTCAAATGAGCAGCAAAAGCCACTTTTTTACCACTTTGAAGGAGTTCATTATAGATTTGAGCCGCCTTTTCTGTTTTGGCCTCAATGAGTTCTATTTTTTCCTGCTCCAATAATTTTCTTACTTGAGAACTTATCTTCATTACTCCATAGGCACCTGTGCCTACTACCAAAATCTCTGGTTTGGCCTCCAAGATGTCTTTAATATCTTCAGGAAATAAATTATGTCCTTCTTTTCTCCACCAATTTGGTTTTACCTCTTCATTTATTATTTTGACATCACTAGTATAATTCTTTCCATCAATCCTTATATTTCCAAATCTGTAATCCTCTATCATTTTACACCTCCCATTGAAAGTGAAAATACGCTGTTCTTAAAAAATTTATAAGCAAGGTTTATTATCTTCGCAAGAACTAATTGAGCTTAGAAAACTCCTTTTTGGCCTTAAAAGGGAAAAACAAAAATGAAGGGTATTAACCAAAAAATTATAAAGTTTATTAAACATTCCAAGAATTACGGATAGCGTCTCCAGTGACCAGGGACCCAAATTCCCCATCGATTAAAATGTCCAGGTACCCAAATACGATGCCATGGACGACACCTCCAGGGGTCAGGAACCCAAATCCCATAACTATCAATTTCCCAATGTACTGAAATGTGGGGACGAGGCACCCAAGGTCTATAGCAACAAACTCTACAAGAGGGAGGAGGAGAGCAGGCTTGGACGGTGCAGCTTATGGCAACCATCAGCAAGATAAAAAGCCACATCACTTGCCTTTTCATAGTTAACCCTCCCTATTTAGGATTTGTTCCTTTATTTAAATAGACGAGACTAATTACAAAAAAGTTTAAAATTTTTTGTAATTGATGTTTAATTGCTGATTATGGTAACTTTAACAAAAATTGGGAATAATCAAAATTTGTCTCTCTTAGTTCATTGAAAGATTTCCTGAAATTTAGCAGAGAAACGTAACCCAGCCTTTTATCGCAATTTCTCCATGGCTGTTTTTATCCTATTTAATGACTCTTCTATAACTTCTAGTGAGGTGGCAAACGAGAGACGAATGAAACCTTCTTTTCCAAAGGCAATACCAGGAACCACAGCCACCTTAGCTTCTTCTAATAAGTATTCAGCCAATTTAAGAGAGTTAGGGATTTTTGGAGAGAAATATGAAGAAAAATTAGGAAAGGCATAAAAGGCAGCTTCTGGTTCAAAACAGGTTACCCCAGGAATGGTTTTAAGGAAACTTGATAAATATTTTACTCGCTCCTTAAGAGCCTTTATCCATTGAAGAATGAACTCTTGAGGTCCATTTAAAGCAGCCAGAGCTGCCTTTTGGGCAATAGAACTGGGATTAGAAGTACTTTGGCTTTGGAGTCTAGTAGTTGCTTTGATAATATCTTGGGGTCCAATCAGAAAACCAATCCGCCAGCCGGTCATAGAATAAGTTTTAGAGACTGCATTTACAATCAATGTCTTCTTTTTTAGTTCGGGACTTAAAGTAGCAATAGATGTCCACTTGATGTTTTCTTTCAATAAAATTTTATGATAAACATCGTCTGAAATAATCCAGATAGGTTTATCTACCAGAATTTCAGCTAGGGCTTCTAGCTCTTTCTTAGTGTAAACACTACCAGTAGGGTTTGAGGGGCTGTTTAAAATAATGGCCTTGGTCCAAGGCCCCAGATGTTTCTTTAAAACTTCCGGCCTCAACTTAAATCCATCCTTTTCCTCAGTGTCCACAATAATCGGTTTACCTCCAGCAAGCATTACCATAGGGGGATAAGATACCCAATAGGGAGCAGGAATAATCACTTCATCACCTGGATTTAAGATTACTTGAAACAGATTATAAAGGGCGTGTTTACCTCCACAACAAATAATTGTTTCTTGTGGAGAATAATTTAATTTATATTCGGTTTCTATAAATTTGCAAACTGCCTCTTTTAATTCTAAGATACCATCTACTGGGGTGTATTTGGTAAAGCCATCTTTTACCGCTTGGATAGCAGCTTCTTTGATATATTGAGGGGTATCAAAATCAAGCTCACCGGCAGCTAAGGAGAATACATCTATACCTGATGCCCTCATAGTCTTAGCCTTTGCATTTATAGTCAATGTGGGCGAAGGGGGAATGGTTTTAATTCTTTCTGCTAGCATTTTGGCCTCCTATCTTGACACAGGTTTTAAGAAAAGGCTATCATATATCAAATTAATTTACCACTATATTATTAAATATGGAAGGTAGTATTGTTGAATATATAGAGGCCCGAAGGATAATTACTGCTTTTTGTCTTAGTCAAAAAGATGGGAAGGTGCATTTGTTGACTTCACAAAATCGTGAAGTGGTTTTAAATAAAACTAGAATTTGTCTTATTTCCAGACAAAAATACCCTTTAGACCAACCTAGAGAGGAAATTTTAAGCATTTTAAAAAAAGAAGTAGAACAACGAGAAAATCTAAAAAAAGAGATAGATGTGATGGCCTTGTGGGAACTTCTAGCCGAAGATGGTGGTTCTTACTCTCCTCATTTCCTAGCAGAGTTATATTTTTCATCTAACCCTTCTTCTACACAAGAAAGTGCTATTTTTAGGGCTCTGTTTGATGAAAATATACATTTCAAGCTGAAAGGAAATAAACTAGATGTGCGGTCAAAGGAAAAAGTAGATGAGTATTTAAGACAAAAGGCACAGCAAGAAGAAAGAGAAAAAGAGATAGAAGAGGCTGCTAATTGGTTGCAATCGTTATGGTTAGGTAAATCAATTCCCTCTCCAGCAAAAAGTAAACAATATATTCAACTTTTAAAAGAGTGGTGTTATTGGCAAGAAGAAGCACCCCAGGCTAAAATTACTAAACAAATCTTACAAAGAGCAGGATTGAATCTTAAAGACCATCCTTTTTTATTACTTTGTAAGTTAGGTATTTTCTCTAAACATGAGAACCTCCTTCTCCATCGTTTGAGTATACCTACTATGTTTTCAGAAGAGTCAAAGTTAGCAATGCAGAACTTGCTAGAAAATAAACCTGATTTCTCTGAAGGTAGAGAGGATTTAACTTCATTATATACTTTCACTATAGATGGACCGGAGACCAAAGATTTTGATGACGCCCTTTCATTAAATAAAGAAAATGGCAATTTTGTGGTAGGTATCCATATCACAGACCTAACACCATTTATTAAGAAAGATGATGTATTAGAAAAAGAAGCCCAAAGAAGGGGAACTAGCCTTTATTTACCAGACCAACGTATCCCTATGTTTCCTGAACAGATTGCAAACCAGTTTGCTAGTCTTAAAAAAGATAAAATCAGACCTGCTTTGAGTTTTTTTATTACTTTAAATGAAGATGCCCATATTTTAAACTATCAAATTTTACCTACTATTATTCAAGTAGATCAACACTTTACTTATGATGAAGTAAATAGCCTATTAACCAAGAATGAAACCTTACAGACCTTGTTCTCGTTAGCGTTAAAAGCTAGGGCAAAAAGACTGGAACAAGGAGGGATGATTATTGCTCTTCCAGAGTTAGTTTTTTTCTTTTCTTCAGACAATATAGTAGACATAAAACTGAGAAATCCCGAACAACCTGGACGGATCTTGGTAGCAGAATTTATGATTTTGGCTAACTACCTGGCAGCCATGTTTATGGAAAAAAAAGGGATACCTAGCATTTACCGCTCTCAGTTACCTCCCAGAGACCGAGTAATGAATGGAACCTCCAAAGATATTTTTATTCTTTACCTCCAGCGAAGACTTCTTAGTCAGTCTCAGCTAAAAACAAGACCTGCATTTCACCATGTGTTAGGTTTAGATAAATATACTAGTATTACCTCTCCCTTAAGGCGGTTTTTAGATTTAATTCTCCAAAGACAGATTGTCTATTATCTTCAGGAAGGTAAACCCCTTTATACAGAGGATGAATTATCCTCCTTTATTCCTTATTTTGAAGAGATAATCCACCGCACAAACATGATTTTTTCTCAACGAACAAGGTATTGGGTGCTAAATTACCTTAAAAAAAGAATTAAAACCACTGTAGAGGCTTATATTTTGGAAGAAACACAGCAAGGTTATAAGGTATTATTGCCCGACTACTTATTAGAAACAGTTTTACTTGGGCCCCGAGGCAAATTTAAGCAAGGTGATAAGATAAAGATTAGGATAGAGGCAGTCAATCCCCTTAAGGAATTGTTAAAAGTAGGTCTGGGATAAATGTCATTGAGTTTAGATAAATTGATAGAAAAAATAAAAAACCATCCCCATTATTCTGAAATAGGCATGATTGCTTGCCATTTAGGTCTAGTAAGGGGGACTTCTCGAAATGGCCAACCGGTAAAAAAACTGAGTGTTCAGGTAAATCATGAAAAACTTAAGGAAATTATTACCAATGTCAAAGAAATGCCAGGGATTATAGAAACTGTAGTAGAAACTAAACAAGGTGTCTTTACCGTAGGAGAAACAATTATGGCGATAGCAGTGGCAGGAGATATTAGGGAACATGTATTCCCTGCTCTAGAAAAAACGGTGAATCTTATAAAAACCAAAGCTATAACTAAGACAGAACAATATTACTAAGGAGGAAAAAATGGGAACTGATGTGGAACGCCTTCGCAATGTGGCCTTTATCGCTGCTGGAGGAGCAGGCAAAACTTCTTTAGCTGAGGCATTACTTTTTACTACTAAAGCCACAGAACGCTTGGGGAATGTAGATAAAGGAACTAGTGTCCTTGACTATGAACCAGAAGAGATAAAAAGACATATGACCATCACTGCTTCCTTTCACCATTATCAATGGAAAAACCACTGGGTAAATATCATAGACACTCCGGGGGATAACAATTTCCTTTCAGAGACAATTATTACTCTTCAAGGAGCTGATGGTGTTGTTTTGGTAGTAGATGGTGTGGATGGTGTGAAATTTCAAACCGAAAAAATTTTAAATCATATCCATCATTATCAGCTTCCTGCCCTTATTTTTATCTCTAAAATGGATAAAGAACACGCTTCCTTTGAAAAAACCCTTGAAGATATAGTCAATTCTTTAGATATAAAAGCAGTTCCTGTCTGTTTACCTATTGGGGAAGGAGAAAAATTTGAGGGAATTATCAATTTATTAACTATGGAAGCTTGGATTTATCAAAAAGACGGTTCTGGTAAATTTAGCAAAAAAGAGATTCCCAATGGGCTTAAAAATAAGGCAGAAGGATTTAGGGAAAAAATGATTGAATTCTTAGCAGAAACAAATGATGTCCTTTTAGAAAGATATTTAGAAGGAGAGGAAATAAAATCAGAAGACTGGTTTAATGCCTTACATGAAGGCACAGTGAAAAAAATGTTTATACCTGTAATTTGTGGTTCAGCTATCCTTAATATAGGCACTCATTTGGTATTGGATTTAATCAATCATTGTTTACCTTCCCCCTTAGAAAGAGGAGTAGTTAAAGGCTATCACCCTGAAACTAAACAAGAATTAAAAAGGAAACCTGATCCTAATGAGCCCTTTTCTGCCCTGGTTATAAAAACAATTTCTGACCCATTTGCTGGGCGCATTAATGTATTCCGTGTATATTCAGGCAAATTACATTCAGATACCCCAGTATTGAATACTACCAAAGGTTACAAGGAAAAAATAGGTCAACTATTTGCCTTGATGGGTAAAACCCAAAGACTACTTCAAGAAGTTAAAGCAGGTGATATTGCTGCTGTGGCTAAATTAAAAGAGACCCTCACTGGGGATACTCTTAGTGATATAAAGTCACCTATTATATTTGAAAGTACCAAATCATTACCTCCTATAATTTCGTTTGCTATTGAACCAAAGGCTAAAGGAGATGAAGAAAAAATCTTCTCTTCGTTAGTTAAATTATCCGAAGAAGACCCTGCTTTACATTTAGAACGAGACCCTCAAACCAAAGAACTCATTCTTTCTGGCACAGGCCAACTTCATATAGAAAATACTGTTGAGAAACTCAAACGTAAATACGGAGTGGAAGTAACCCTGAAAAGTCCAAAAATTCCTTACAAAGAAACTATTAAAGGGAAAGCAAAGGCTCAAGGAAAATATAAAAAACAAACAGGTGGCCGAGGCCAGTATGGAGATGCTTGGGTAGAAATTGAACCATTACCTAGAGGGAAAGGATTTGAATTTGTGGATAAAATAGTAGGTGGAGTAATTCCTCGCAATTACATCCCAGCAGTAGAGAAAGGAATTAAGGGAGCAATGACAGAAGGTATTTTAGCTGGCTATCCAGTAGTAGATGTGAGGGTTCATTTAGTAGATGGAAGTTATCACCCTGTGGACTCATCTGACCTTGCCTTTCAAATTGCTGGCTCTATGGCCTTTAAAAAGGCCTTTATGGAAGCAAAGCCCATCTTACTTGAACCTATTGTAAAGTTAACTATTACTGTCCCAGATGAACTTATGGGGGATGTTATTGGAGATATAAATGGGAGGCGAGGGAAGGTATTGGGTGTGGAAGCTAAATCCAAATACCAAATAATTACTGCTTTAGTGCCTATGGCAGAGGTGATAACTTATGCTTCTGATCTAACTTCTCTCACCGGAGGAAAGGCTTCTTTTACTCAAGAATTTTCTCATTATGAGGAGGTTCCCGCTCAGCTAGCGGAAAAAATAATTGAACAAGTGAAAAAGAAGTGAAATTGGATATGGTTGACAAATAAAAAAGGGTATAATATATCAGTGTGTTTTAATTAAGAAAGGAGACAAAAATGGGATTACAAGAATACCAAACAGTAATTATAGTGGACCCTGATCTTTCAGAAGAACAAATAGAAGAAGTATTTAGTAAAATGGAAACAACTATAAAGCAACATGATGGTATTCTTAAAGAAATAGAGAAATGGGGACTCAGGGATTTAGCATATAAAATAAATCATAAACAAAAAGGGTATTATGCCCTTTTGCATTATTATGGTAAATCTGATATTGTAGAAAAATTGGAGAGAAACATAAAAATGAATGATAAGATTATCAGGTTTCTGACTATAAAAGTTAGTCCAAAAGCAAGTCCGGTTTCCACTATGGAAGCTCAGGCAGAAGCAGGATGATAAAGTGGGAAAAGAAATTTTTAAAATTTTATTAAGGGCCTTTTCAGAAAACTGTTAGGAACCAAAAGGAGGAATTTTATGGTAACACCAAATCATAATCATAACAAACGGAGATTTTATATCAGACGGAAATTTTGTCGTTTTTGTGCTGACCCCAAATTAGAAATTTCTTATAAAAATGTAGATATATTAAGCCAATTTATAACAGATCGGGGTAAAATCATGCCCCGAAGGATTTCAGGCAATTGTGCTCGCCATCAGAGACAAATTACTATAGCTATCAAAAGAGCACGACATCTTGCTTTATTACCATATACTACTATTAAGGTTAGAAAATAGACAAAAAGGGAGGTAATATGAAAGTTATCCTAAAGGAAGATATTTCTTCTTTGGGTAAGATGGGGGATTTGATAAATGTAGCTAATGGTTATGCAAGAAATTACCTTATTCCTCAAAATAAGGCATTACCAGCTACTTATAAAAATCTAAAAGCATTAGAGCAACAACGTCAGTTACTATTACAAAAACGAGAGAGAGAAAAACACCGCGCTCAAAATTTAGCAGCCAAACTTGCTACTTTGACTTGTGAAATTCCTAAACAGGTAGGAGAAGAAGGAAAAATATTTGGTTCGGTAACTACTATGGATATTGCTCGGAGTTTAGAAGAAAAGGGAATTAAAATTGATAGGAAAAAGATAATACTTGAACAACCTATTAAACATACTGGGGAATATGAAGTCCCAGTTAAATTACATTCAGAAGTGCAAACTTTTTTGAAGATAAGAATAATTGAAGCTTAGATGAAGGCCTCTATATCTCCAAAAAAAACTGAACCTATCAAAATAGATGTTTTCCAAAAAACCTTGCCTCAAAATATGGAGGCAGAGCAAGCTGTTTTAGGTGGTATTCTTATTGATAATGAAGCCATTCATCAGGTTTTAGAAATTATTGAGGTTGAGGATTTTTATAAGGAAAGTCATCGCAAAATATTTCTGGTTTTTCTTGAATTATATGAACAAAATCAACCTATAGACCTAGTTACTGTTTGTGAATCCTTACAAAAAAAGGAACAATTGGAAGAAGTAGGTGGAGCAACATTTTTGGCCAGTTTAGTAGAGGTTATTCCTACTGCTTCAAACATTGCATATTATGCTAAAATTGTTAAGGAAAAATCTATTTTAAGAAAGCTTATTAACCGTGCTACCTACATTATTAACCAATGTGTGGCCCCTACTGATGAAAATATAGAGGAAATTTTAGATAAAGCAGAACAAAGCATATTTGAAATAAGCGAACAGAGAATTCAGACTTCTTATTATCCTTTAAAGGAACTCATCAAGTCTACTTTTCAAACCATCCAATCTATTACTCAAAAAGATAGTTATATCACTGGTATTCCCACAGGTTTTATTAACTTTGACCGTCTAACATCAGGGTTTCAACCTTCTGACTTAATCATCATTGCTGGACGCCCAAGTATGGGAAAAACTGCTTTTGCTCTTAATATTGCTACCAATGCAGCCACAAAATATAAAATTCCAGTAGCTATATTTTCATTAGAAATGTCCAAAGAGCAACTAACTACACGTATGCTCTGTGCCGAAGCTAAAGTAGATAGCCAGAAGTTACGCTCAGGTTTTTTGGCTGAACATGATTGGCAACTTCTAATTGAGGCGGCTTCGGTTTTATCTGAAGCCCCTATATTTATTGATGACACACCAGCTATTTCGGTACTAGAGTTAAGGGCAAAGGCAAGGCGTTTGAAATCAGAACACAATATCAACTTAATCATTATAGATTATCTGCAATTAATGAAAGGCAAAAGTGGAAATGAGAGAAGGGAACAAGAAATTTCTGAAATTTCGCGTTCTTTAAAAGCATTAGCCAAGGAACTTAATATACCAGTAGTAGCCTTATCTCAGCTCAACCGAAAGGTAGAAGACAGAGAAAATAAAAGGCCCCGTTTGGCTGATTTAAGGGAATCAGGAGCCATAGAGCAGGATGCCGATTTAATAGCCTTTCTTTATCGGGATGAGGTTTATAACCAGCGAGAAGACAATCCTAATAGGGGAATAGCTGAGATTATTATTGGTAAACATAGAAATGGCCCTGTAGGAAAAGTAAAGTTAGCATTTTTAGAGAAATTTACCTCCTTTGAAAATCTCCAGGAAAATTATGAAGAGGAAGGGGAAGCATTTCTTAGTGAGTAAGTTTAACTTCAATGGCTGTTCCACAACGTTGACAGGGTAATCCCTTTTTATTTGTATCTGATTTAGACCCTTTACCTAAAATTATTGACTTTTGACCTTAATGCGAGTAATTTCTAATTCATGGAAAGTAAGATTGCTAGCAGTCTTAAATTAAGATACCATCCCGTGGCCATTCTTTGGACAGATGAAAGACCAAAAGAGGCATTGCAGTTTAAAAAAGGGAGATGGGGTTGTGTAATGTGGCTCTTTGCCCATGCAGCTAAAGGCCAAATAGCGGTATTTGATAGAGAAACGTATGGTTGCTGGGGTGGGGGAGTAGGATTAGGATTTGGCAATCAGTATAAAAACTTCCCAGGGGGTGTAGAGTGTTTTTACCGATTCCTCTCCCAGGGAAACGAAGACTGGGTGCCCGGAAAGAAAGTAGCCCAAGAGATTAAAAAGTTTGTTAGAAAGGATTTTTTGGAGGATTTTTTACAAGGAGAGCGGTATAAGGAGTCTTTTGAACTAGTGAAAAAATTTGTTGAGCAATTGCCTATTATTGATATCCCTAACAAATATGTAGTATTTAAACCTTTAAGAGACATAGATATAAATCAGGAAAGGCCTCAAGTCATTGTATTTTTGGCTAATCCTGATCAGCTTTCGGCCTTAATTATCCTGGCCAATTATAAAAGAGAAGGGAGTGAAAATGTTATTATTCCTTGGGCAGCAGGGTGTCAAACCATAGGTATTTTGGCTTATCAAGAAGCAAATGCTAAAAGTCCAAGGGCCATTGTGGGACTTACCGATATATCGGCCAGAAAAAATATAAGAAGATTATTGGATAAAAATTTGTTTTCTTTGGCCGTTCCTTTAAAGATGTTTCAAGAAATGGAAGAAAGCGTGGAGCATAGTTTTCTTGAAAGACCCACCTGGAAGGCCATTGAGGGATGACATATTTTCTGGGTCTCACATTGACACTCTTTAAGGAGGTTTAAATGCCAGGTAATTCTTTTGGGCAGGCATTCCGAATTACTACTTTTGGTGAGTCACATGGAATTGCTTTGGGAGTGATTATTGATGGTTGCCCTCCCAAATTACCCTTAACTGCAGCGGATATTCAAGAAGAATTAGATAAACGTCGTCCTGGACGAAAATTGACCACTCCTCGTCGTGAGCCAGATAGGGTAGAGATACTTTCTGGGGTCTTTGAGGGAAAGACCTTAGGGACACCTATTACCTTGATTGTTTATAATCAGGATGTGGATAGCAGTAAGTATGAGGCTATCAAAGATGTTTTCCGTCCTGGTCATGGAGATTTTACCTATTTTAAAAAATATGGTATTAGAGATTGGCGAGGAGGGGGGAGGTCTTCAGGAAGAGAGACTGTAGCCCGGGTGGCAGCTGGGGCCGTAGCCCAAAGGTTGTTGGATAGATGGAAGATAGAAGTTTATGCTTATACTGTTGCCTTGGGTGGTATTTATGCCCAAGAATGCGATTTGGATTTTATTGAAAAAAACGCCCTTTTTTGTTGTGATAAATCAGTTTATAAAAAGATGGAGCAGCGGATTTTAGAAGTCAAAAAACAAGGAGATTCTTTAGGTGGGATTGTAGAGGTGCGGGTAAAAAATTGCCCTAGTGGTTTAGGAGAGCCAGTCTTTGACAAATTAGATGCTGAATTGGCTAAGGCATTAATGTCTATTGGGGCCGTAAAGGGAGTGGAAATTGGGGCAGGTTTTAAGGTAGCAGACCTGTTGGGTTCAGAGTGTAATGATGAAATTACCCCTCAAGGCTTTCTCAGTAATAACGCTGGTGGCATTTTAGCTGGTATTTCCAATGGAGATGAAATTATTGTGAGGGCGGCAGTCAAACCCATTTCTTCTATAGAAAAGGAACAGCGCACCATTACTGAAAATGGGAAGCCCACAACTATTTCAGTAAAAGGCAGGCATGATATTTCAGCCATTCCTAGAATTGTGCCTGTTTGTGCGGCTATGGTGAGATTAGTGTTAGCAGACCACCTTTTGAGACAGAGGATGATTAGTGAAGAAGCCTAATATTATCGGCATCATTGGAGGCACTGGCCGCATGGGTCAGTGGTTTGAGGCCTTTTTTGAAAAAAGAGGATATGAAGTCCTCATTTCCAGCAGACGCACTCCCTTGAGTAATAAAGAATTAGTCCAAAAAAGCGATGTAGTAATTATTTCTGTGCCTATCAGGGTAACCGTGGAAATAATCAAGGAAGTAGGTCCTTATATCGCCCCTGAGGCCTTATTAATGGACTTTACCTCTTTAAAAAAGGCCTCAGTGGAAGCGATGTTAAAGTATAGTAAGTCAGAGGTTATGGGAGCCCATCCTTTATTTGGCCCTAATATAGAAAGTTTAAAGGGTCAGACTATTATCCTCTGTCCTGCCCGTGGGGAGAGTTGGTTGCCTTGGCTAAAGGAAGTTTTTAAAGAGGCCTATTTAGAAATTACTACCCCTGAGAAACATGACCAAATAATGGCTGTTATTCAAGCCTTAACTCACTTTTTTCTCTTGGGTTTTGCGCTTATCCTTAAGGAATCACCCTTTTCTATGGAGACCTTAATGCGTTATGCCACTCCTAATTTTCAGATTATTTCTCAGCGTATTTTTCATTTAAACCATCAAAACCCAGAGATTTATGCCTCCATCCAATTTGACAATCCCTTTTATCACGAAAAAATCCTTCCTTTATGTTGGGAGGTTTTAGAAAGACTAAAAAAAATAATTCAAGACCAGAATTATGAAGAATTTTTAAAGATATTCCAGGAATTAGGAGATTTTTTGGGAAATTATAGTTCTCCGCAGAAAGGTTTTTGATGAGCATGGTGAGACATCTTTCACCACTCTGAAGGTGTAGAAGCTGAGCGCAAAGAAGAGCACGGGAAGGAGATAAATTTTCCTTAGTTTGCATAGGTTTTTTTAATTCATTTACCCATTTACTCTTTCACTCATTCACTGTTATTGGGAGGATAAGCCCTAATAATTCTAATTGCAACCAATTTTACATTCAGCCTGGGACAGTGCCTTCATTTATTCCTTACCATTTTTTATCTTATGCTTTAGCCGACAAATTCCACACTGAGGGGCTATAGTGGGATAGCCACATTCAGGGCAAAGGTGCAAATCCTGATTTTTCTTCACCGAGGATTGGAACAAAGGGCCAATTTTTTTTAAAAATCCTTCATAGAAATCCAGCTTTGTCCCAGGGAATTCTAATTCAAGCTGGTTCATATATTGTTTGTATCTTAAAAAGGTAGCCCCCTTGCTATAAGGGCAGGAACCAGCAAAATAATCAATTCCTCTCAAAAATGCATAAGCAGCAGTCTCATATTCTCCTAACCGATATAGAGGTTTCACCTTTTTAGCAAATCCATAAACAGATGGAAGGATAGGTGATTGTTCAATGAGATAAGGCATTTGCCAACGTAAGACATTAGCCAAGAGCCGACTGGCTTCATCATCTAGATTATGCCCTGTGGCCAAGACCTGAAATTTATTTTTGTAAGCAATGTGGTTAAAATAATACCTCTTTATCTGTCCACAAATAGAGCAAGGGGTTTTCCGGGTATATTTCACTACCCAAGGTATAGCTATACCTTCTTCAGCCAGGTCTAAGATTATTAAATGGCCTTGTCTTTGGTGAGCAAATTTTTCTACTTTTTCTCTAGCTTTTTCAGAAAATCCCTCTATCTTTAAATCTACAAAAAGGCCGCTTACCCGGTAGCCTAATTTTACCAATATATCCCAGAGAGCAAGACTGTCTTTGCCTCCAGAAACAGCCACCAGGATATGTTCATGGGGTTTAAACATCTGCCATTTTTTAATGGCTTTTTCTACTTGACGTTGGAAAAAGACAAAAAAACAATCTCTACAAAAGGCTGCATTATGGCTGGGTAATTCCACTTCTGCTTGTTGACCACAGCGCTTACACTTCATCCCTTGGAACCTACCAATCTGATTTCTATTTCTTCTCCATCTTTGATAAACAAATCTGAGGTAAGAAGTTGATTATCTTTAATCACCAACGCAGTAGTAGGAGATAAATGGAGTTTCTTTAATATTTGTCTCACCTGGCCTCCTTTTTGTAACTTGATCTCCTTTCCTTCTGGGAAAAACCTTATCTTGATCATTTCTTGCTCAGACTTTGTTTTTAAGTTATTGTTTCACGTCAGAAACAAGATGTCAATTTAGAGAAAACTCCAAAATCCGTGATTGATTTTTGGATAAAATTCCAACCTGCTTTTAAAGTTATCACGGATCTGAGGTCTTGTTGGAAGTTTTGAGAATTTGTGTTAAAAGTAAATCTCAAAAATGTATTTGTCCAAACCCATTTTAAAGAAATATTTACTTCGTTTCTTAGAAGCCGACTTAGGCCTAGGTGACATTACTACTTCATTGCTTATTCCACCTCAGGCAAAGGCCTCAGCTAAGATAGTGCTCAAAGAGCCTAAACCGGTATTTTTGGCAGGATTAGAAGAGGTAATTTGTCTCTTTGATGTCTTGGGAATAAAGGCCAAATCTCCTTATCAGGATGGGGTGTGGGCTGAGCCTCAAGCAGAACTGATTTTATTAGAAGGTAAGGCTAGAGATATCTTAGTAGGAGAAAGGACTGCCTTAAATATCTTAATGCGTATGACGGCTATTGCTACCATGACTAAAAATATTCAGGATAGAATAAAAGCCATTGGCTCAAGCAGCAAAATTTCCGCCACCCGCAAGACATTACCTGGATTTATTTATTTTGATAAAAAAGCAGTGGCTATTGGAGGGGGGGATACCCACCGTTTTCACTTAGAAGATGCTATTTTAATTAAAAACAACCATTTGATATTAGTAGGAAGTATAACTGAGGCTCTGAAACGGGCAAGAAGGGCAAGTTTTAGTAAAAAAATAGAAATAGAAGTGAGCAGTTTAGAACAAGCCCTTAAAGCGGCTACTTTAGGAGTAGATATTATAATGTTAGACAATTTTTCTCCCAAAATGGTGAAAGAAACTATGAATGCCCTAAAACAAAAGGGTCTGAGGGAAAAGGTGCTTATTGAGGTTTCGGGAGGAATAACCCCAGAAACGGTTTTAGATTATGCCAGTTATAACCCAGATATTATTAGTTGTGGTGGCCTTACCAATTCTGTAAAGGCGGTAGATATGAGTTTGAAAATAGAAAAGTAATCATCATGCCTAAGAAGAAAAGCTCAATTACTCCTAAAAAGATTATAAAATACATGAACCAAGTGGATAAACCTGTTACTATTAGGGAGATATGTAGGCATCTTGGGTTAAAAGAGAGAAAAAAAGTTCAAGAAATTCTTACAGACTTAGAAAAACAAGGTAAAATAATCCAGATAAGCAGTCAAAGATATGGCCTTCTCCATAAAATGAACTTGGTAGTTGGTCACCTCTCTTATCATCCTGATGGTTATGGTTTTGTAATCCCAGAAAAAGAAAAAAAGGGGGACATTTTTATCAAACCTAGACATTTAAAAAAAGCCATGCATGGAGACAGAGTGATAGTCCGTTTAGATAAGCGCAGGCGAGGAAGGCTAGCTGAAGGCGAGATTGTTCGCATTTTAGAAAGGAAAAATAAATACATAGTAGGAATATTTGAAACAGATGGTCAGGTGGGTTTTCTTATTCCTGAAGAACAACGTTTTGCCACTGAGATTGTTATACCTTTATCCTGGGCAAAAAAAGCAGGTTCAGGACAAATGGTAGTAGCAGAGATTGTGCGTTTTCCTAATTTACATAGAGGTGCTTTAGCCAAGATTGTGGAGGTATTGGGAGACGCTTCTTTGCTTAGCACCCAGACACAAATTGTAACCTATAAATATAATTTGCCTCAAATTTTTCCAGAGCCAGCCTTAAAGGAAGCTGAGGAGGCAGCCTCTCAAGCTGTTTCCTTAAATTCCAGATCTGACCTGAGAAGATTAACTTTTTTCACTATTGACGGTGAAAAAGCAAAGGATTTTGACGATGCAGTAGGGATAAAAAAAGAAAAGAGTGGCTATAGGTTATATGTATCCATTGCCGATGTGGCTTATTATGTTCCCCCTCACTCGGTATTAGACAGAGAGGCGTTTTTAAGGGGAAATAGTGTGTATTTCCCTGAACAAGTGTTACCCATGCTTCCCTTTTCTCTCTCTCAAGGAATTTGCAGTTTAAATCCCAAACAAGACCGTCTAACCATAACTGTAGAGATGCGGTTTACACAACATGGAGAGATGGTTAATTACAATATTTATCAAAGTGTCATTCAAAGTAAAGCTAGACTGACTTATTCTCAAGTGCAATCTGTGTTGGATAATCGTGAGTCAGGAATTAGAAGTAAACGCATCATCGGTGCCCTTCAACTTATGGCAGAATTGGCAGAAATCTTGCGTCAACGACGGATGAAGCGAGGAAGCCTTGATTTTGATTTGCCAGAACCTAAGGTGATATTAGATTTATTAGGGCATACTACTGATATTATTAGGGCAGAAAGATTGTTTTCTCATAAAATTATTGAGGAATTCATGATTGCTACTAATGAGACGGTGGCTATGCATTTGACAGAACAAGGCTGGCCTATGGTATATAGAGTTCACGATAAACCCACAGAGGAAAAGGTGGTTGCTTTCACTAAATTGATAGAAACTTTAGGATATAACTTTCCTCTCAAGAAGGAATACACTCCCATAGACTTTCAAAGACTACTGGAAGAAGTAAAAGGCAGCCCCCATGAGTTTTTAGTGAATCGTTTGTTATTGCGTTCATTGAAACAAGCCAGGTATAGCTCTTATAACACGGGACATTTTGGGCTGGCCTCAGATTGCTACACCCATTTTACCTCCCCTATCCGTCGGTATGCAGATTTAGTAGTTCACAGGATCTTAAAAAAACAACTCCACTATAAAAGGCCCCAAGCGAAATTGATAAAAAATTTAGAGGGTATTTGTGAGCATATTTCTGAAAAAGAACGTATTGCCATGGAGGCAGAGAGAGAAATTATAGATAGACTTAGAGTTCAATTTATGACCAATAAAATAGGAGAAGAATATGATGGTGTCATCTCAGGGGTTACTGGCTTTGGTTTTTTTGTGGAATTAAATAGTGTGTTTGTGGAAGGATTGGTTCGATTATCTTCTTTGCATGATGATTATTATTTCTTTGACCAAAGAAACTTTACCCTTATTGGGAAACGCACCCGAAAAAGCTTTAGACTAGGAGACAAGGTGAGAGTGAGAGTAATAGATGTAAAACCACATCGCCGCGAAATAGAATTGCATTTACTAAAAAAATACCAGATTTTTTCAAATTTATAATCTGTTTAGTAACTGACCTCACGCACATTATAAAAAATCATTTTTTAAGGGTTGCGGTCGTTTTCTTTTAAAGTTATTACGGATTTGGGGACTTTTTTCTTCTTTTATTTTAAGTTATATTAAACTTATGAAAATACAAAAAATTCAGTCTTTATGTATTCTTTCCTTTTTTCTTATTGCTTGTGCTACAGCTCCATATACCCATAGAAAACAATTAATTTTGATTGACCCTGATAGCGAAATGAGTTTAGGTCTTGAAGCTCAAAAACAAATCTTAAAAAAGGCTAAGCTTTGTAAAGATAAAGAAATAGTAAACATGGTAAACAGAGTTGGTTGGCGTATTGCTAAAGCTACACGACGTAATTTACCATGGGAATTTTATGTCATAAAGGATGATAAGACAGCCAATGCCTTTTGTTTGCCTGGAGGAAAGGTGTTTGTCTATACAGGTATACTAAAATATACCCAGGATGAAACTGGTTTGGCCACAGTATTGGCCCATGAAATAGGCCATGCCATTGCGCGGCATGGGGCAGAGAGAATGAGTATGGTTTTGGTCGCTCAAGTGGGAGAGGCAGCCTTAGCTACGGTTTTAAAAGCACATTCTGAGACTACACGTCAGGCCTTTTTAATTGGTTATGGTCTAGGGGCACAGTTAGGTGTCCTTCTACCTTATAGTCGTGTCCAGGAATACGAAGCTGACCATCTGGGACTTATTTTAATGGCTAAGGCTGGTTATGACCCTAGAAAGGCCATTGCCTTTTGGGAAAGAATGTCTCAAGAAAATAAAAAAAAGCATATCCCTGAATTTTTATCTACTCACCCTACAGATGAAAAGCGGATAGAAGCCATTAAGCAACTTTTACCAGAAGCACTTAAATATTATAATCCTAATGGAGGAGAAAATGTTGGGAACTAGTATTTTGAAAGAACTTAACCATTTATCTTTGAAAAATTTTGTAAAATTTTATCTTTTTAATCACCAACAACCTGATTTGTTCTTCAAGATAGATGAATTTTTACAAGATATAAAGAAAATTCAACCAGAGGTGGAAATCATTTACAAAACAGAACCTATAGAGCCATCACCCATGCTTAAAGTAACAAATATATCTGATGAGATAAGTATTTATTATCTGGCTATTCCTAAAGGTCCTGAGTGGCCTCCATTTTTTCAAATATTGCAAGCCATTTCTACAAATCAATCTTTTCTTTCCCCTCGAGATAAAAATAAAATAAAAAAAGTAAACAAACCTGTAAAGATAAGGGTTTTTATTATGCCTCAGTGCTCATTTTGTCCATTAGTGGTAACACTGGCCACTCAACTGGCCATTGCTCAACCCTTAATTCAAACTTTTATTATAGATGGAAGCCTTTATCCGGAAGTAGCTCAACAATACAAAATTACCTCAGCACCCACCGTGGTTATTAATGAGGATTATTTCTTAGTTGGACAGGATGGTAAAGAAAAACTCATAGATTGGATACTTAAGGCAGGGGAAACCATGTATGACCCTGAGGTATTAAGGTCTCTTTTAAATCAAGGTAAAGCAGAGCGGATAGTGGAGTTGTGTTTAAAAGAAGAGGGATATTTAATGAGTTTGCTAACCTTACTCAAACATGAAAAAATTTTTACCCGTATTGGGGCAATGCGGGTATTAGAAGAGTTGTTTGACAAATCACCTAGATTGGCAGAAAAAATCATGCCCTACCTTTTAAAAATGCTAGAAACTTCAGAAAAAAGAGACAAAGATGACCTTCTTTTCCTTTTGGGTATTATTGGCACACCAGAAGCCATTCCCAAGTTGCACCAAATTGCCCAGACTACTTCGTCTACTATTAGAGAAGCTGCAGTGGAGGCCATTGAACACATAAAAGAACGTTATGGAGAATTCCATTAAAAGTGTAATAATTGACTTTAGAGTATGACTTTTTTGAATTCGATCCTGTCATCATAAATCCTCACTCAATCAAAATAAAATAAAAAATGGCCCGCCTCGGCCGTCAGGCAGGTTGGAATTTTATCCAAAAATCAATCGCCGTTTTTGGGATCTGACTTCAATTCTCATTAACTAGGGGTAGCATAACTGTGGAGACCAGAAAGGAGAAAGTTCACTCCAAAGTAAGTAAAAAGCACAGATGCAAAACCTATGATGGAGAGCACTGCCATTTTTGTTTCTCGCCAGCCCTTTACTAAACGGCAGTGGATAAAGGTAGCATAAATAAACCAAGTAATAAGTGACCAGGTCTCTTTAGGATCCCAGCTCCAATAACTTCCCCAAGCCTTATCTGCCCATACCGCCCCAGTAATGATTCCAACAGTAAGCAAAGTAAATCCAAAGGTAATGGTCTGGTAAATTAAGGCATCTAATTGTAGTTTAGGTGGAAAAACATCCCAAAAGCTGCCCTTTTCTGGACGCAAAAGATAAACAATGCTAAAACCAAATGATACAGCAAAAGCACCATAGGCTAGAAAACAAGTAATTACGTGGACAATAAGCCAATTACTTTGTAAGGCTGGAATAAGTGGTTCAATGCGGCTGTTCACATTGGGAGAAAAAGAAGCATAGGCCATCGTGAGAAAAGCAAAAGGCATTACAAATGCCCCTAAAATAGGCCTTTTATATTTTTTCTCAATGACTAGATATAAAAAGGCAATACACCATCCAAAAAATATGAGGGATTCATAAAGATTGGATAAAGGGGCATGCCCTATGCCCATTTGATGGGATTCTATCCAGCGAAGGAGAATGCCTATGGTGTGAACACCTAAAGTAAAAATAGTAACGTAAGTAGCTATTTTTTGCAAAATAGGCTTGCGAAAGGCAACAAATCCCAGATAGAGCAGAAAACAACCCAAATATAGGAAGGTCACATAACTAAGAATTTTTATGTTCCACATGGTAAAACCTCTTTTATTTTTGATACCCAATTCTCAAATGTTTGTCTAAATAATACCTTTCTTTTTACACATGTTCCACCTAACCATATTTCGCACCCTTTGGGATGTGTGTCTAATTGTAGCCATATTCTCTGGGGAATAATAAAAAAGCTAATCATTAGTCCTAAAACCAGTATGATGCATCCCCCCCAAATAATCCATACCCCTAAATCCTTTTTTACCTGTAATCCTGTATATCGGCTATAATCTTTAAGACGAAATATATATTTCCCTTTGCGGTGCATGGCATCAAAATTAGGAAATTTTTCAAAAACCCATGTTTGTTGAATTCTTCCATCTTCTGATACCTCAAGCTGAAATGCAATGCCCGCATTCATAAATTCAGGAAAGGCCTTAACCAGCTTCACATATCCATTACTATCAGGTAAGGACACAGATTGATTAAAGGGAACAGTCACTAAGAAATGCTTATTGGTCTCACGATTTATAACTTCTAAGGTCAAAGTGGGTTCTGGCGCAACTCCATAGGTGGCTTGATAAAATCGCAACCCTTTATAATCCAAAGGGCCATTGACCGTAATGTCCTTTTTGATTGTTTTTTCACCGTCTATAACTGTCACTTTAGATAAATATTCTTTAGGCATGCCATTGGGATAGTATTCTATTATAAACTTCTCACACTTCAAACTAAAAGGCAGGTTATAACGCTGGTGGTGCCTTCTCCCTTGTAAAAATATAGTGTTGCTTGCCTTTCCTTCTGGGATAAACATCATACCTGAAAAACCAAAGAGGGAGCTTATTAATCCACCAAAGAGAATGATTAAGATGCCAGTATGGATAATATAAGGGCCAAAGTAACTAATCTTTCCTTTTTGGGCATGGAGAGAGAACTTTGGATTGTTAATTACCTGTAAGTTACCAAATTCTTTTTTGAATAAAGAAATAAGACTTTGTTTTGCTTTTTCCAAAGAGGTGGGACATACAAAGTGTTCTGAAAAAGAAAGGTTTTGGAAAAATTTTTTATCTATATTCCTTTTTTCTTGATAACGGAATAGACGCAGAGTTTTGGGTAGACGGTCTAAAGAACAGGCGATAAGGTTAATTCCTAAGAAAATTAAAAGAAATTGAAACCAAGGGGCATGGTAAACATCATATAGGGAAAAAATATGTATAATTCTTGTCCCTAATTTACCAAATAACTTAAGATAAACTTCTTGAGTTTGATTTTGAGGTAATAATGTGCCTATGGTGCAAGCTATGGTTAAGAAAAGAAGTAGAAAAATGGCCACTCGGGCTGAAGTCAAAAAATGAACAAACCCTTTCCATAAAGACTTCATGCTTGATTTTTTTTACCTTTCTCTTCTTCCAGTTCTTTTTCAGGAGTGACATCTATGGCCTTATCTTCTTTAAACGATTTTTTGAAATTACGAATACCTTGTCCCAATCCTGCCCCTATCTCAGGTAAACGTCTCGCTCCAAAGATAATTATTACAATGGCCAATATAATTAGCAACTCGGTTAAACCAATACCGCCCATAAAGACGGGAAATAACATAAATTACTCCTTTTATCAAGTAGTCCTATTTTGAAATTAGCATTTATTCATAATAGTGTCAATATAAAGTGAGTTTACTAATAGGACTTCGTCAGAGTAATTTTAACGGAGATCCAAATGTTAAGCGCACCTGTCTGCCGACAGGCAGGATGGCTCAATGCAGAATGCAAATTGAAAAATGCAAAATCGCCTTCTGTCAAATTGGAACGTTAGCACGTTTACACGTTTGCATGTTAGAACGTTGGCACGTTAGAATTGGGAATTAGGAACTGGGAATTGGGAATTTCTATTTTCTATTTCCTATTTTCTGTTTCCCTTTCCTTCTTTATGCACGTTTACAAAGTTGTAAGTTAGAAAGTTTGCAAGTTAACACGTTGGAACTGGGAAATGGGAACTGGAAATTTCTGTTTTCCGTTTTCTATTTTCTTAACTGTATTTTGTAGGTTTGAACTTTCCATTTAAAAAGTCAAGTAAAAAATGGAAATATTTTTTAAGCAGCCTTCTCCATTTCCTCCTTTAAGA